>JAGLTP010000621.1 GCA_023135215.1 Candidatus Heimdallarchaeota archaeon | reverse complement strand
GGATCAGCAAACAAATTGGCAAATGAACCATTGCAGGTATGGATTGCTCCTAATACCTATTATACATCCTTTGTTGGAACAGATCCAGATGCCTTGAAATCTCATCTTCTATCTTCAAATTCATCCGCACCCTATTGCCAAATAGTTACTCCACCAAGTTCTACAACGGACTCCAATGGTTTCTATAATGATACTTTTGTTGTGTCTTCATTAAATTATGGAACGGGTCAATTCGTTGTTATAGTGTTTTATCTTTCCAGATGGAATGCATCAAGGGTGTTTGTTATAGGCAGTGGTCCTGTTTGGTTAGTTGATCCAATAGAACCTAATTTTAGTTTTTCATCATTTGATGCTTCAGTTATAGATTACAGTTATTCAACAACAAGCAATTTTGACAATATTGCAGAAACATTAGTAATACATCTGGATAATTCAACATCCAAAAGAATGGCAGAGGTGGAAGAATGGCACTGACATTTAACAAAATCTTTACGATTATATTCGTACTTGGTATGTTAACTTCAAATATCTTGACTGTCCTTCCAACATCTGAAGAATCAGAAGATAAACTGAACTCTCTCAATCAGAGTTTTGAATTTTTAAACAATCAAGATTTTCTTCTAAATACTCAAAGAAGTCGAACTCATAGCAATTATTATTACTCAGAGGATAGTTTGATCGATAATCTAGAAGAAGATAATCAGATACCTTCAGTAAAATGTACAACTCCTATTATGGAAGAATTAGTGATAGCGAATCCTCAACGATCTAATAATCAAGATTCAAACGTTAAGAAATCTGTTAGTGAACCAACAGATTACACAGAATTCTATCGTGGAGATAATATCGACATCTCAGGAAAATTATGGGATGGAGTTACATTTTGGGATAACGAAAATGTCGAGATTTATTATAATATCACTCAAGCACAATTTTTAGCTGATATCGCAACCTATAGAGCTTCTAGCTATCGTATAGTAGATGTTTTAACTGACTCATTAGGAGATTTCTCTTATAGTCTCCTCACATCTGATCTTTCTATTGATATGACTTCAAAGGTTGGAGATATTACTATTT
Source organism: Candidatus Heimdallarchaeota archaeon (assembly GCA_023135215.1). The sequence goes on along the minus strand of JAGLTP010000621.1, from coordinate 513 downwards.
TCACTTGGTTCAATGGAAACTATCCCGAGGGGAGATATGAAGGGAGTGCTGGTTTCGCAATTGCGACCGTGTATGGACAAGTAAGATTGGATGTTATACCAACCGTCGGAAATAGAGATTCACCTTATTCATTCTATATAGAACTTAATTTTGAAAATGGTACCCAGGCTACAACAGCAGGAACCAATTTCAACATCAAAGTTGAGTGGGTGGAAGCAGGAGAAACACATGTAGATGGTATCCGAACTTTTGCTGGTTCAAATGATTTTCTCTATGCGAATACTGCTCCTGTAGCTATCAGTAATGTAACATGTGATACGAGTTATGATTTAACAAACCTGCCATTTTTCAATTTCAAAGTGTTCGGTGATGCCACGATGAGTGAAACAATTGTCTACAACACAACCACCGGAGAAACTTATGACAAAGTGGAAGTCAAAGCTTATTATGACACAGGAGCTATTCTTGATGATTCCCGAATTGATGTAGCTTTAGACTCTTTCATTATACTAT
>JAGLTP010000620.1 GCA_023135215.1 Candidatus Heimdallarchaeota archaeon | reverse complement strand
ACTTAACATTTAAATCAGGAGATACATTCAAGTGGGGTTCCTATAAATTTCAGATAGTAGAAACTAGTGGGCATACATTGGGCAGTATTTCATATTTACTCAGAATTGATAACAAAATCTTAGCTTTTACTGGCGATTTGATTCATTCTCAAGGGAAGGTAATTACGCTTTATGATTTAATTTATTCACATGGTGTCTTAGGTTTGGAACAAGGCATTTCTAATTCTATCAAATCCTTGAAAAAATTACTTAAAAATTCTCCAAGCATATTTCTACCTTCTCATGGAGATGTTATTTATTCTCCCAAAGAGGATAGCTTTAAGTTAATCAATGAATTTAACAAAATCAGAAGTACTTGTAGATTGAATACTGGAATTAAAGGTAGAATCTCTTCAACAGTTTCTTCATTAATATCTAAGTTTCCTAATTTCTTTCTCAAAATAATCCCAGAAAATAAAGAAATTAATCGTATTTTTCCCCATATAAAATTCAAAGGTTTTGGGACGACTTACATAATTCTAGGTAAAAACAAAAACTGCATATTAATCGATTTTGCTGGTGGAGGAGCACCTTTATGGCCCTTTGACCTTGAAAACCTTCAAGTTATCTTAAGAGAGAACAACATTGAAACCATTGATTTTCTAATTCCTACACATTACCATGATGATCATGTCTGTGGTATTCCACAATTACAGAAAGAATTAGATGTAAAGGTTTACTCCCTCCAGAACATAGCAGACATTCTAGAAAATCCAACTCATTATCGATTACCTTGTCTATTCGATCAGTCAATAAAAGTTGATAAGACTTTCAAAGAAGGAGAAATTCTTGAATGGGATGATTATCATTTTCAGTTCTTTCATTTTCCGGGGCAGACAGAATATCATTTAGGGCTCTTTACAGAAATTGATGGAAAAACTATCTTTTTTACAGGTGATAGCTTTAAACCAAATATTTTGAATGAGCAAGATATATCATTTAGCTTCTATAATTTATGTAAAATAGGAAAAAATGTAGGAGTAATGAAATGTGCAGAAACTCTATTAAAATGTGACCCTGAGTATATTGCTTCAAGTCATTTTGGTATATTCAAAGTAAATCGAGACATTCTTGAAAAATGGTTAAATTTAGCTTCTACCTATGAAGAAGTGTTTTCTGATGTAATTGCTCAAGAAAATCCAAATTTTGGTTCTGATCCTCAGTGGGTTCATTTCAAACCTATCAAGGTGACATCCAAACCTGGTGAACAAATAGAAACGAATCTAGTTGTTAGAAATTATCTTAGCAAATCAAGTTCGCTTGAATTTCAACTTAACCTACCTGAAAAATGGGAAGCAGATTTTAAAAACAATTCAGTTGAAATTCCACCTAATAGCACAAAAGAAATACCTATTACAATTAAGATACCATTAACAGAAAGACAAGATAGAACTGTTATTACAGCAGATATTTTCTGGAATAAGAAGAATCTTGGACCATTCCCAGATTTATTGGTAGATCATGGTTATATACCAAATAATTCATGGACTGGTTGGTCTAATGAGAAAGGTTTCAGTTTACTTCAATGGATTTCTTATTTGTTCAAAATGAGTGAGGATTTCTTCAGATAAATATTCGTTATTTTGTCTCAAAAGAAATTTGGAGTAGCAATTGTTACTATAGGATTTGGTCTTTACTTCTTTAAACGAAAAAGAAAATAAATAGATTGGAAAAAATCCAATCACTTTTTTTGCTTAGCTAGTTTCCTTCTTTTTAGCTAAAGTTTCGTCAACAATCGATTCTATTCTCTGCACTAAAATATTATCCGTTTCTTCAATGTAGAAGAAAATGCAGTTTTTATATGAGTAAATAAATAATATATGTCTTTGAAATGATAAATAGATTCGAAACCTTTATGCGTGCAAAATATGAAGATTCTGCAGAAAGTATTTTTCTCACAATGTCTGATTCTACACAACTTAGGATTTTGAGAAGCTATGCTCCGAAAGAAACCAGAAATGGATATACACTTTTCATGGTTGCAGGATGGGGTTCAGTTGTTTTGGGTTGGGATGATGTTCTGGTTGAAGCGATGCAAGATTTCGATATTGTTTATGTAGAAACTAGGGAGAAGGAATCAAGTAAATTAGCGTTGAATACAAAACATGATATAGATAGATTTTCAACAGATATTGCAGAAATATTACAGATGCTGAAGCTAGATAAGAACAAATTAATCCTTTTTGGATCAAGTTTTGGTGCGGTGATTCTTGCTGATGGTTTTGGTAAAAGCAAATTTGACGCTGCTCTTAATGCACTAGTTGCTCCTGCAATTCAGGTTGATCTTCCCAGATTGATGAGATATTTTATCCCTATTGTTCCACACTGGGTTATGAATCCAGTTAAACCTATAATCAAACAGTGGTTAAAGAAAAAGAAATCAGAAAATCCAGAACAATTAGCAAAGTACATCAGAGTAATGAATGAAGCAGACTCTCGAAAATGGAAAAAGGTTGCTTTAAATTTCCTTTACTGGAAATGGTGGAGTGTCTATGCAAAAGTTGAGAACGACATTCTTCTAGTAGCAGCAGAGAAAGATAAAATGCATGAAGCTGACATAACCAAGAAAATTGGAGAACTAATGAAGAACTCTGTATATGTTAACCTTGAGACCAATAAAAACACTCATACTAAACCCATTGTTACTCTCTTGAGAGAACAAATCTAAGAAGACATACCTCAAGTTAATGAATTTAGTATTTCAATAGTAAGAGTAGCCATTATTTCTATTGGATCAAGTCTATGACATGAATTTTGTATAAATTCTTTAGAAGTGCCTAAGGCACATCATGGGGACGCCAC
>JAGLTP010000062.1 GCA_023135215.1 Candidatus Heimdallarchaeota archaeon | reverse complement strand
CCAGTTTTTTCAGTAAACTGGATAGAACTCGAGATACTAAAGATTCTAAGCAAATCTATTGAACCAGTCTATAAAGGAGAACTGATAACATATCTAAGATCAAAATACACATCGATAGAAGAAAAACCTGAGAGTTCGTTCTATGCTATCTTTGACAAGCTAGAGAAAACTGATTTTCTAAAAACAAGTCCTATTCCTGGAAAGGGATATAAAACATTTCTAGAAATAACTTCTAAGGGTCAAGAAGAGTTGAACAAAGCATTATATTGGGCTATTAGTTCAATTCTTGAGGGAATGACAGAGGAACTGATGGTGCGATTAAATCAGATATGCATTACCAATATGGGTTGCTTAAATGAAATGGAATTTGGAATTGTTAGTCCAAATAATCCTGAATTTCATGTTCCTCGAATGTGTAACATTTGTGTATCTGCAAAAGACGATGATTTACCTCACAGATTTAATATTCTTATGCCATATTCTGAGGATACTTATGTCCCTCTCTATCAAAACATAAAAGCTATTCCATCGAGTATACCTCTTAAAACAGAACTTCTGGATAGAATGATGTCTATTCTTACATTAGGAATTATAGAAGAGGAAGACTATACAAATTTCCTTACAGAAGCTAAAAGGCTTGTGAAAAATGGAGGTAAAATTGCATTTGTTGAAATCATAGTTTTTGAAAGTTATCTTTTTGATGCTTTACAAAAACTAACTAATGGATTTGATTCCTTTATTCCCAAAAAAGCACAAAAAGGATTTGTCCAATTTACTCATGAAAAACTAAAATCATTAATCGAATCAGTATTTGGAGAAGGGAATGTTCAGTTAATTGATTTGAGAGAGTTTGTATTAGCAGTTGCTACAAAAGTAGAATAAAGTATAGAGACAAAATATAAATAGAGAGGAAATATTCAACTAGATAGTTAAGTGAGTAAAATGAGTACTGTTTCAGAAGAACGTTATGTAGATTTACGTAAATTATGCGACAAAGTAGATTCAGAATTGTTTGATCCCTTATCATGGATTTTGATATTAAATCTTGATCTGATACCTGTAGATGATATAATGGCAAATGAAAACATGAAATTTTCTTACTATCTTATGCATCAAAGAAATAAGGAAGCTTCAGATATTGCAAAAGTAATCGCTGCATTAAAAAATCCTATTTCAAAACATTACAATATGCTACTCAAGCTGGATCCTGATCTCTCAAAAACATTTGAGATTGCACAAGCTTTCTTGGCCTTATCACTTAGACGCATAGAGATAACAGAGAAATTAGGTATAAAGCAAGTTTAAGCATTATCTAATCAATTCTCCAAGTTTTTCATTATGATATTTCTATAGTAAATTTTCTAGTTTTTTATTCCAAATACAATTATCTTTATTAAGTTTTAACATATCTTTTTGCTAGAATGGCTACTCATCGTTCCTCCTTCTCAATCTTTGCTGGTTTTACATTAACTGTATTAGGGGGAATGATATTTAATATAGGAGGATTATTTGCAGGAAGATCTGCAGTTCTATTGACTAATCTTCAGGAGATACTTCAATGGGTCTTTCTAATTTATCCTCTTCTTCTTACTGTAAGAGGTGATATAAATGGTATCCTTTCTGGTAAACTTGGAACAGCACTCCACTTAGGTACGATAGAACCTAAATGGAGAAAAAATACTAATAGGTTCCATCAACTGATTAGTTTCATTTTCATAATTACTGTTTATGATGCAATTTTAGTCGGATTGATCGCTTCATTACTAAGTTTCATTCTTGGTATGTCTGTGAATGTGATTGAAATCTTGGTTATTTCTATAACGACTTTTGTTTTTGGAGCAATTTTATCAATGGTTCTAACTTTTTCACTGACCTTCTTTATTTATAGAAGAAAAGGGGATCCTGATGTTTTAGTTTATCCAATAATGTCATCAATCAATGATATATTGATCACTCTAATTTTCTTTTCTGTAGCTTTTTGTTATAGAATCTGGAAACCAGATCTTAATCTTCATTTATACTTAGGAATTCCTATTTTTGTAATCTCTGTAATAGTTGCAGTTCTTCTCATTATGAAATGGAGGAAAGTAAAGTACATAACTGATGGGATTATGCAATCCTTACCAACTTTATCCATAACAAATCTAATTGCTGCAGGAACAGGTACAGTATTAGCATCCTTTCAGGCTATACTTGGTGCCAATCCTATCCTTCTAATATGTTATCCAGCAGTAATTAGTACTGTAGGAAGTCAAGGATCAGTGTTCGCAAATACGACAAGTACAAAACTTCATCTTGGAACAATAAAACC
>JAGLTP010000619.1 GCA_023135215.1 Candidatus Heimdallarchaeota archaeon | reverse complement strand
ATTTTTACGATTGGTCAGTTTTGATTCCAATTTTGTTTCTTTAATATCGTCTTCATCTAAAACTAATGAATTGTTACTCAACTAATCACCACTAACCTCTCTTAGAAGAGAAGTTGAACGTCAATAGAACCAGTTTATTTTAAGTTTTCACTTGAGAAATGCCTTTTTTTATCAAATCTTCCCCAAAAAACCAGATTCTTTAAACAAAAAACACCCCATCATCTTCTAATAACGTTACCTTTTTCTCCAGTCGAAAAGTAGGGGTTTACAACGTTAGAGGGGTAACTGAAAGTATTCAACATCCTATTAGAAGGAGAATAATAAACAAGTACTTTAGTATAACTTTATTTAGGATGCAAATTTGAAGAAGTTGGATGAGTAAAACCATATACTCTGAATATTCTTTGTTTTTTGATGATGGGGGAGTTATGAATGATAATAGAATTCGTGGCATGCAATGGCAAAAGATGGTAGGTGACTATTTTTCCCCAAAGTATGGGGGGGAACCATTTATGTGGGCAGAAGCTAACTTTGAATTCATAAATGAAATAGTAAAAGAATATCAAGAATTTGTTGGAGAGAGTGGTTTAGCTGATTATCACACATATTATTCAGATTTCGTCAAGAGATGGATCACCTCGATGTTTGATCATGTAGGCGTTGAACGCCCAGCAAATGAAGAGTATGGAAAAATCTACTTAGAAGTTGTAGAAATGATTACCCCCAATATAAGAGCTTCTTACTCTGGAGTTACTGATTGTATTAGAAAACTGCATAATCAAGGATTTAAATTATATACAGCTTCTGCTGAACATTCGATTGAACTGAGGGGATATTTGAGAGGGATGAGAGTTCAGGACTTATTTGAGAACTTTTATGGACCAGATTTAATCAACATGCACAAGCTTAATGAGTTATTTTATGAAGAAATATTCAACAACCTTAGGATAAATCCAAAAACAGCTATAGTAATAGACGATAAGCCTACATTTCTAGAATTTGCTCTGAAAGCTGGAGCTAGTGTAATCCAAGCTTGTTTAACTGGAGAACACGAACCAGTATATCAATATCATGTGAAACATATGAGTGAATTACCTGAAGTAGTAATTCAATTGGTAAAGAAGATGAAGAAGTAACTTGAATCTTTTTGCAATTTGATTTTTTGTTCCACCTTATTAGAAGAGTAAGTATATCAAAAAACAACCTTGTTGTTTAGGTCAACTTTCTTGTGAAGGGACCTTGATGCAATGTTGATATAACAGTATATATTTAAGAGAAGGCAAATTAAAGAAATAAGGAGATTATTATGACAAAAGCTTTAGTTGAAACTAATAAAGGAAAATTCACAATAGAATTTTTTGATGAACATACACCAAATACAGTTAAGAATTTCGTAACATTAGCTAAGTCTGGCTATTATGATGGTGTAACATTCCATAGAGTAATACCTGATTTTGTTGTTCAAGGTGGAGATCCAACTGGATCAGGCAGAGGTGGACCGGGACATCAAATTGCTGATGAAGTCGATAATCCAGTTCAAAAACACGAACTTGGTCATCTGAGCATGGCGAATTCTGGACCAAACACAAATGGATCACAGTTCTTTATTGTTCTTAACCCAAATAATTGTAGACATCTGAATGGGAAACACACTGTTTTCGGTAAAATTGTTGATGGTATAGGTGTTGTTAATAACATAGCTCAAGGAGATTCAATGACAAAAATGACGATTGAAGATGAATCTGAAATTATCCAAAATCATCAACTTGTAAAACTTTAAAGCTCTAAATCTTTCTTTTTATTTTTCCCTCTTTTTAGAAAATAAGTCAGTTTTTTAATAAATATAAAGAGAATTGGTGGCTTGGGGGGGTCTCGATCCCCCGACTTCGAGATTGCTCATCTTCGACATTCTAGCCCTTTGTTATGCAAGATTATGAGTCTCGCACTCTGCCGACTGAGTTACCAAGCCATTTCTAAAACAGAACATGAAGTCTTATTTTTAATTCTTTTGTTCTTAATCAAGCTTGAGTTCATTGGTATTTATTATATTACTTTCAATAGTTCTAAACTATGCCAAAAGAAGGATATACTACAGGAAAAGAATCTAAAATTGTTAGAGACAAAGATGTAAGTGATTATTATGTTATTGTTACTCGTGTTGAAAGAAGAGACTATCATTATCGGGTTGTTACTGTCAACGAAGAACAAGCTATAGAATTTGCCGATGATGAATATAATCCCATAACTGAAAAAGACATTATCTCACTTGAGGATTAATTTATTGAGACACTTGATTGGGAAGCTAGAGTAGAAGAAAATCTCTAAAAACAGATTTTTTAATTATGGCCATTTATTCAGAATTTCTTCTGCTCCTTGTAATAAATCTCCGAGCACTTTTCTATCTTCATTTTCTTCTAATACTCAAAATTTTAAGATTTAAAATAAAATAAATAAAAATAGTAGGGGGCAATTATTCTTGTTCTTCATCCGATTGCTCTTCTTCTGTGGTTCCTTCTGTAGTTCCTTCTGTGGTTTCTTCTGCAGTTTCTTCGTCTGATTGCTCGTCCTCTGCGGGTTTTTTGACCTTCGCCAATCCTTTTGAGAATTTTCCGGTCTTCTGCAGCTCTTTTATTAGTTCTTCGCCTTTTCCTATTTTGTAAGTACATGTAGTAGGAAATCTGTCTGCACCTCTTTTTAACGCGTCTTTAACAACATAATAATTTGTAGCAAATGTTCTTACAGTTACTATTTCTTGTCCTTCTTTTACGCGCGCTGCTCTATCAGTAGGTTTACCAAATGATTTTCTCATACCATCTTGAATTCTATCCGCTCCAGCTACTGCCATCATTTTATTTTCTCGAAGTATATGATGTGGATGAATTCTAATGGTCATATGGTAGTTTTCTATCCCCAAATTTCTTTGTAGATGTCTATTTACTGCGACTCTTGCTGCTTCTAAAGCTGTGTGTCTAATTTGACATTTATCTGTTGAAACAAGGTGTACGTGTACTGGAAAATCGCCTTTTCTGTTACCTGTATCATAAGACCTTATTCTTGAGTCTGGTACTCCCCTAACATATTTACCTACTCTTGTATTTGCGGGTCCGCTTACTTTTGTATAACATCTTGCTGGTCTTTTACCCATTTCTTTCACCTATTCACTTTATCTTGCTGAAAGAGCAATTCTTTCAATTTCTTGCTTCTTCTTCACTGCAGCGCTAGCTTGTTCCCTTTTTGCTGCAAGAATTAATTCCTCTGCAACAATCTCCTCAAAGCTTTTTATGTTATTGAAACTTTTCTGATAAATTGCAGCTGCTAAGAATCTTAATGATAAATCTACTCTTCTAGAAGGAGCAACATCAACAGCAATATGTTGAGCTACACCACCATAAGTTAAACGAGTGGTTTCTTCTCTTGGAGCAGCAGAA
>JAGLTP010000618.1 GCA_023135215.1 Candidatus Heimdallarchaeota archaeon | reverse complement strand
GAGAATACATCTTCAAAGTCTGGTTCGATATTGAGAACGATGGAGAAATAAGACACACAAGTGATACTCAACCATTCGATCCTCCAGAAGGAGAACCTGATTATCCTCCAGGTGGAGGAGTTGCGCCAGGTCCTTAGCTTGACAAGATTTCACTTATAGAAAAAACGGTTATCTGGGATTATGAATGAAGGGATACGCTCGAGATTTGATGGAAATAGTAAATCTACTAGAAAATTATCCACTGAAATCTTACAGCGAACTAGCACAAAAAATCAATGTGTCACCCCAGACCTTCATTAGAAGAGTAGAGGAATTAAGAGCTCAAAATGTTATCAGAGAAGTTTATTCCTCTCTCAATCCCGAGAGTTTACATCTAGAAAGACATATTGTAATATTCCTAACAGAATCTATAGAAGGAATCAAGACTTTAGAGCTCTCGTGTGATGTTCATCCTTACACTTCTTCTAGAAATAGAATTTTTGGGCCTGAATATGGATTATACGCAGTATTTGATATACCTAGAGGATCATTCCGTAACTTGAAGCTCTTTCTTGAAAATCTATTGGTAAAGAAATATTGTGTTAAATATTATACCCATAAATCTAAGGGAAGAAGAGTGCTTTATCCTCAGCCTTTTCACAACAATATTATTGATTTAGAGGAATTCGATCTTGAAGCTTATCTAGTACAAGAAACCACTCCCTTGTACACCGGTAAGGACGGGAGGGAGTCCTATCTATCCTCTTTAGTGCTACATCCTATAGAATTATTGATACTAAGAGATATTACTTTAAACTTTAGAACACCAATGAGTCAATTAATACAAAAGTATAGAAGGTACATGAGAACAAAAAAGGGAGAATTAGAAGATTACATCTTTCCTGAGATATTCAGACCACATCTGGAAGAATTCTTTCGAGCTGAAAGGACTGAAAATGCAATTTATATGGATTTCAAAAAAAGATATCATAATCTCATAGAAAAACATGTAGAAAGCTATTATTTGGGAATAAATAGAAAAACCTTTGAGAGATTCATCATATTTGGATACTTTATACGCAACATCTCGAAAGAAGAAAAATCAAGATTATTTGGTTTGTTAGAGAGTGATAGACCTCCATTCAGCATCTATATTGATGATCTTGATAGAAACTTGTTTCTTTCTTTATCTTTACCTCCTTACTATCAGACTAAATTTGCATACTTCATGAAGGAGAGGTATGAAAAATTTTCAGCTCATTTGTTAGATAGCTTTGGTTACAACGCTTTGAAATACAGATTTTATGTAGGAAATTATGATATAGAAAGAAAAGCATGGAAGGAAGATGAAGAGTGGATGGTAACAGGGGTCATCAAAGGCATTGAAGAAAAATTATCAAAAAAAGAATACAGAATTGTTAAGACATAGAGGAGTAAAAAATGGTAAGAGTATATGTTATTGAAGACGACAAAGTACTACAAGAATTGTATGTTATGTATTTGTCAAGAATGGGACATGAAATAATAGGACAATCATATAATGGTATAGAAGCTTTAGTTGACTTATATTTCAATTTTAGGGAAAATCCCCCCGATATTATAATCCTAGACTACACAATGCCTGGGAAGAATGGTTTAGAACTGCTTCATGATTTGCAA
>JAGLTP010000617.1 GCA_023135215.1 Candidatus Heimdallarchaeota archaeon | reverse complement strand
TTGGTAAATAGTATTAGATTAATTGACAGTGGTTTCATCGAAGAAGAACCTATTATTTCAAGTAATTATACTGTTTGTGAACAGGTTCTAGAAATGTTTGACGTTGTTGTATTTGATGGGATGCCAATAGATTATGTTCCCTACATAGCTGAGGTAACAAACCAAGCAAACATGTTAAGTGTAGATGAATTCTTCTTCTGGGGATGGCCTGTTGTTTTTTCACAAGACTCCACTAATGAGAATAATATGGTTTTAGCAGAAATTGAAACAAAACAATGGACTGTTCCTCTCAGTGTTGCGTTAACCACCGATATTGGAGATGGAAGAGTGATGGTTTTCGGATCTGGGTATCCTTTTACAGACCTTGGTCTTGTCTTTGACTCATTTGAAAACAGTCCTGGTAGAGCTAATCTAACCACTAGTTACAAAGATTTTTTCTCTTTGGATGATATGAATAACCAATTAGTAAATGATTCGTTTGATTGGTTAATCTCCAAAAACCGACCTAAACTTAGTGTTCAGTTCATTCCTGAAAAATTCTATACTAAGGACCAGTTTACTCTTCAAATAGCAGTACAGAAAAAAGATAATGCCCCGTATTTTGCTCAAGATGATAAAATTGAAGGGACTATCGTTTATCCAGATCATTCATACATTCATTTCTCTTTGAGTTTAATACAACATCCTGAGTTGAGTATTTATGCTGCAGATTTAATACTGCCCTATTATGGACAATACAGAATTTTTGTTCCTCTAAAACTTCAGGATCATACATCAACGGATGGAAGAATAGAAATCTTTGGAAATGTTCCCCTATGGAAATACGTACCTTTGATTAGAAATGTTGCAGCAGGAACAACTGCCTTCATTATCATTGCAGTCGTATTAATCCCAACTCTTCGTATAAGGTTTCAAAAAACATCAAAGGAAGAATAGAACACTTTTTTCTTTTTTTTTATTTTTCTTCTTTCCAAATGAATGCGTTTCTATATACTAGTGTAAACCTCTGTGTAACACCCCACACACCCGTTTCCGAAAGGTTTATATAAGTGTGTGAGAAAGATACACATAGGTGTGTAAGTTTTGCACACATACTTCAGAATGTGTTGAAAATGCAAAGAGAAAGATTACCAAAAGGGTCATTAGATGTAATCGGGTTATTAGAAGATAAAGGTGCTTTAACCCAAAAAGAGATTATTGACAGCTTAAAACAAACAAAACCAAGAGCTGTAAGATACACTGTTCGTCAGCTTTTAGATAGAGCAGTATTAGTTAACAGAGCAAATTTTGAGGATATGAGATCGTCGCTTATAGGACTCAATCCGGAAATGGACATCACAGTTAAAGACTTAATTGCAAGGCAGAAAACAACTATAGCTGTAACTGCTTAGCAATAATCTTATTTCTTTTCCCAAGTTTATTAAACATCAAAATCTTTTTTACTCGTTTCATTTCTATCTCATTAGGATTAACAATGACAGTTAAAGTGTTCGCCAATGTCGCAGGTTTCTTTGTTTTAGATTCAGAAGACAAAATAATACGTTTTGAACCATATCCTAAGAACCCTGAAGAGATAGCAGAAAGGATTCATAATCTATCAATATACAATATCTCGGAAGAGTTAAACAAGGTATTAATGGAAATTGAAGATGAACAAATAGAAACAAATAGCTCTGCCGTAGTTAATTATGCTCGTGGTTTCGGAAAGAAATGTACTCTGGATGCAAAATCATCCTCTTATCAGATGTTTGTAGAAAAAATCCCCAATTTACTATTGGAGAGAGAGACTATTCAATCAGAACAGGAGTATAATCAAATAGTCAAGGAAGTAAGCTTATTTCTAACAAAGAAGAGAATAGCACATAGTTCTCAAAGAATAGATAAAAATGTTGTACATGCAATTTTGTCTATGGATGACATAGATAAAACAACCAATCTGTTTTCAACTAGAATAAGAGAATGGTATGGTATTCATTTTCCAGAGATTCTAAAGGAAGTACAAACGCATCAGACTTTATGTAAAATCATCACTGATGTTGGAATCAGGGACAATATCACTGAAGAAAATATCAAAGATTACGGATTTACCAGTGACAAAAGTCAGAAAATTGTTAGACTAGCTAAAAGCTCAATGGGAGCTAGTTTCGAAGAAAAAGATCTATTAGTTATGCAAGAATTTGCTCAAAGAACTCTCGATTTATATGAAGAGAGAGATAAGCTTGAGCAATGGATTGAGAGAGAAATCTCAAGAATTGCGCCTAATATGCAATCCATAGTTGGCTCAGCAATTGCAGCACGTCTGATTGCTTTAGCAGGAGGATTGAGAGAACTAGCAATGAAACCAGCAAGTACAGTGCAGCTTTTAGGAGCAGAAAAAGCGCTTTTTAGAGCGCTTAAGACAGGTGCAAAACCACCAAAGCATGGTATAATCTATCAACTGCCTGAACTTCATAGCTGCTCTTGGTGGATAAGAGGGAATATCTCCAGAGCAATCGCAGGAAGATTAACTATAGCTGCACGAGTTGATGCTTTTCAAGGAGAATTCATGGGTGATCAACTCAAAATAGAAGTTGATAGAAAGATTGCTGAAATTAAAGAGAAATACAAAGAACCTCC
>JAGLTP010000616.1 GCA_023135215.1 Candidatus Heimdallarchaeota archaeon | reverse complement strand
GATGTTGAGTTGATTGTGATTCCATTAGAAAAGTCAGTTGTGATATTTAGATTTTCAATCCTGTACGGATTTGCTTTACTACCAGAACCTGGAAAGCCATAATCAGTAAAATTACCATCGTTGGATATGAATATAGGTTCATGAAGGGTATTCAACTTCAATTTCATAGATGAATTTTGGTAATCTTCAGAGGGGATAAGATTGGTAAATGTGAAAAATGTTCTCTCTAAATCTACCGTGTTTATTTGTTTTGAACTTGTGATTAATAGTGTAGCTATTATTATTCCACTGATGATTTCCTTTCTTCTCATAATTAAACCTTAGACCACTAACTCACAATTTTGTAGGTTTGAACACCTATAAACTTTCTTTCTTCTTTTTTTCGGAAATGATTCTCTTAGTTAGTTTATAAAGTATAAAAATAACTATACACTATGTCTATATTCCCAAAAAATTATAATAAGTTGGTATCTTTATCAGAATTTTAAGAAAATGAGGTGTTAAAAACTCCAAATTCAAGTTTATAATCACAATTTCATTATCAAGGAGAATATGAACAATCTTTTGTTAGTTTGGTGAAAATGCTGACAAAACTTAAAGATGTTACTGAGGGTGGTTTATGATGAGTCTTTACGAGAAAAAAGACTTCTTGAAAGAGGAAATTGATTGATAAAACATTAGAGTAATTTTCTATTAGTTGAGGAAAATTCAATGACATTGAGCTTGAAAATAGTTTTTCTTTTAAAACAAATCAGAAGGCATATACTAAGAAAAGATGATTGATTTTACAACATTAATGCTATTAAAACCATAGAATAGCCTATACTCAATATTCCAAAAACAAGCGTAAGAGGAAGCATCTTTTTGATATATTGAAAGAAAGAGATAGGTTCTCCTTCTCTTTTTAATATTTCCAGAGCCATTAAAATAGTGATTGAACCCAAAGGTGTTAACGCTCCTCCTATATTTCCACCTAGAACAAAACCTATCCAGAGACCAGGTAGGACTCCTTGAGGTAGAGATTGGAAAATGTAAGAGAAAATAAGTGCCGAAGATGAACCATTTAGAAAACCAGTAATAGGTAATCCAATAGCTCCAATTATAAGAGCAACAAGTATTTGACCTTTTATGCTAGGTGTTCCAGTTCCAAGAACATAAGTAAGTATATTAGTTAATGGAATCAAAGCCCCTGAAGCTGTTAGGATACCCATCAGTACAAACAAAGCTACAAAGAAAACTATCATCTCCCATTCAACTCCCTCTTCAAGATATTTTTTCAGATCAGTTCTAAATAAGAAAATACCAAATATTGCTGTAATTAGTGAAATAATCGCAACATCTAATGGATTTGCAGGAATACTTGTCAATAGAAAACCGACAAAGAGAGTTCCTAGTAGAATAACTGATTTCCAAATATCTTTTCGATTCTCAATTCCAGACCAAGGATTTATTCTACTTAGTTGTTCCTTTTTCTCTTCTGGAACCTCAATAAAGATATCTTTTTTGTAGATAAAGAAAAAGAAGGCAGTTGCTATCCCAAAGAAAAATATCGCAATAGGTAACATGTACGCCATAAATGAAAGAAAATTGATATCTTTTGTTAAGGTACCTGGAACTAGTAAGTTAAAGAAAATAATATTTGGAAGAGATGAGACAGGGGTTGGTAATCCTCCGATGATTGTATTTATCCCTACAAAAAGTACGAAAGGTCGAAGTTTCAGTTCGAGTTGTTTACAAATAACTACCGTCAGTGATCCCATTAAAATAATAGCTGATAAATTATCAAAGAACATAGAGATAAAGAAAGTCAATCCTCCTAAAGCTACCATTAATTTTCTTGGATCACCTTTAGTAAGCTTAACTATTGATAGAGAGATAAAACTGAAGAAACCAGCTCCTTTTGTCAAAGCAACTATAATACTCACAGAAAATATAATTAAGATAGCTTCAATATTTATTGTCTTAGCTAATGCTTCTAAGTAATTATGTGATACATGCTCATAGTTAAGATTCTCACTAAAACCTGTCTCCCAATCCATAAGGATTAAGTATATTAAAGCAACTACGATTGCTCCTGTAACTGTTATCTTTGTTGCATCAACATCTTCCTTCATCAGAAGAATAATGGTTGCTAAAACAATAAGTACAATTATTATAGTTGCTAAATACCAATACTCTCCTAATACGTTTGCCAATTAATCACCAATTCCTTTTTACTCAACCTGTCTTTGAATTCAGGTGTAGGAATACTATTGCTTCTCACTCAACTAAAGATTCGAAGGAAAGCTGATATTATTTTTATAAATTTTGAAAAATTCTATTCGAATTCCATTCTAGAGGTTACTTCCTCATCTTCTTCTTCTTCCTCTTCACTCTCTCCTTTCTTGAGCTCTTCTTCTTCTTCTTCTTTTTCTTTAATTTCTTCTATAACTTTCTCTTTTAGCTCCTTCTTAGGCTCTTTCAAATCTTTTCGGAGCTCATACTTAATTTCCTCTTTGATTTCTTCTTTAATTTCATTGATGATGGTTTCCTTTAGCTCTACCATACTCTCTTCTTTCTTGAGCTCCTTGGAAACCTCTTTCTTCACTTCTCTTTTGGGTTCACTTTTGATCTCTTTCTTCACTTCTTTCTTGATCTCTTCTTTGACTTCTTCTTTGAGTTCTTCAATTTCTGACAATTCTTCCTCATCTTTTTTGTCTGGTTCACCCATTTCTTCTACCTCTTTCTCTTTTTCCTCTTCTTTACTTACTTTTTCTTCCATTTCTTTCTCTTTTTCTTCTTTAGTTTCCGATTTTCCAAGTATATCCTTTTTTACTTCTTCTTTAATGGTTTCTTTTATTGTATCGTCAATTGTAATTGTTTCTTCTTCTTCCTTCTCATCATCTAAGATTTCCTCTTCAATTTCCTTTTGTGATGTTTCTTCTTCCATTTCTTTCTCTTTTTCCTCTTTGACTGTGGATATTTTTCGTCTCGTTATAAGGATTGGGAAAGAAATCTCAGGATCTTCCAATAATTCTGTGAAGAGCCCATAGAGTCTGTAATGTTTTGAAGGCATGTAAATAATTAGAATACCAACATCTTTACCACAAGTTGCAAGTTCATCCTTTAGAACTTCTAATTCTTGATTAATTAGATAATGGAACTCAACATATCTAGAAGCTTCTTTAAAAACCTCAGAATTTGCCCTTTCGAACCTCTCAATTTCCTCTCTACTCTTATTCACATAATCAGTGAATTCATCCTCCGATTTCTCTTCATGGAAGTTAGGTTCAATGTTCAAAAAACAGTGAATATCAGCTTTTTTCAGACTATATTTGAGAGCTTTCTGAAACAGTAAACTGATCTGACTACTACTACTGAATAATACACATATACTTTTCCACAGTAGTTCCAGATTAACCCTTTCACTCTGAACAAGTAAGAGAGGAATATCCTCGATATCTTCTAGAAGATATTCAAATACATCTCCTAAAACAGTTATGCTAGCTTCAGTATCTTCTTCATCGGTTAGAATTCTTACTTTCTTCATTCCTATAAATGATGAAGGAACAATGATTATGTCATATTCTGTAGCTTGAATCACATTGTTCAGAATGTTTTTTAGCATATCGATATTTTCAACAACATGTCCCTTTATTTCAAATTCTTTACTCCGAAGGTGTTCATATGCAAAAGCTAAGGTATTTTCATAACTTTCTTTTGTACTATCATCAATCTCTTGTTTTTGTTCAGAATAGAAGCAAACCACATCTATACCAGTTCCAAAATTGCGATTCAATTCTTCAGCTAGCAAAACTGCTGTTCTGGATTTTGCCGTACCATTGATTATGACTAACGCCTTTTTTACGGGAGTAGGTACAGGACTAACAGAAGGCAGTAGTTCAGTAAATTTCTGAAGTGTCTTTTCTAATGCAGCCTTCTGCTTATCTCTATCTTGAATGCTCATTAGATTCCCAACGAATCTTTACATAAAAAAACCTTCCCATAAATATCAAGAACTAGAAACCATTCTAAAGGCCCAAGGACAGTGAAAACCTTATCTGGAAGTAATATAAAAATAAATCCAGAATAACTAATGGTAATAATCATTCAGATAGTTTTTTTTGGTTTATGAATAAAGTTTATAGTGAAGTAAGTTAAGAAAAATATAATGGATATACCTTTGAAATACAAGGAAATTGATGTTTTTAAAGAAGGAACATTACTGGGTTTGTTTTTTATTTTAATTGGTATTTTATTCATTATTGTAAATGCTTTTATTCCAACAATCTGGTTGATTGTTTTTGCTGTAATATTCCTTGCTTTAGGATTTGTATTTCTATTTATGTCAACCTTTATCCCTTATCTTAGTAGGAAACAAAGCGATGTTTTCTTATTCGCTTGGAACGAAATGATATATCTATTTCTTGGATTACCACTAGCATCAATCTGTATTTTACTACTTCCCGTTTCTATCTATATCCTATTCTTCTCTGGTGATGTAAGTATTGTTGGAAAGTTTTGTCTATATTTCGTTATATCTCTACAATTATCCTCATTGATTTACACAGGTGTTTCTATCTGGTTACATAGGAGATCTAGTTGTCATCCTGTCCCTATAAAAATCGATAAAGGACCAATTGAACAACTCCTCTATAAATCGACAACGACAGAAGATTAGAAATTCATGTTCTGACAATAACGTTTTTCTATGTATCAAATTAGTAATTATTGATTTAAATTAAGGTGATATTATGCACAAAAAATTATTTATTCCAGGACCAACAGAAGTAAATGAAAACGTCCTAAAAGCACAAGCTAAGTACATGATTGGACATAGAAGTCAAGATTTCACAGACCTTTATGACAGTGTACTTTCCCAGTTGCGAAAATTCTTCAAAACAGAACAACATGTTTTGGTTATAGCAGCTAGTGGTACTATCTTTATGGATATTACAGCTAGAAACTTAATCCGATCTGGAAAGAAAGCACTTTGTTGTATTAATGGGTCTTTCTCCGATAGAATGCACAAAGCTGCAGTAGGGAGTGGAAAAGAAGCTGACAGATTAGATGTTGAATGGGGAAAAGCCATAAAACCTGAAATGATTAGAGAGAAACTAGAACAAAGCGATTATGATGTAGTTACTATTTGTTACAATGAGACAAGTACAGGTGTGAAAGCTCATCTAAAAGAAATCTCTGATGTCTTGAAAGATTATCCTGAGACTCTTCTATCAGTTGACGCAGTCTCTTCAATGGGTGGAGATTTGCTCTATCCTGAAGAAATGGGGACAGATCTTGTTTTTGCTTCATCTCAGAAATGTTTTGCTATGCCACCAGGTTTAGCAATAGGAATTGTGTCTCAAAAAGCTCTAGACAGAGCTACTGAGGTAGAAGGTAGAGGACTCTATACAGACCTAGTAGCCGTCTTAGGATACTACGAAAAGAAGAAACAAACCCCCTCTACACCTGCAATCTCACTTCTTTATGCATTGGATTTCCAACTAAAGAAAATGTTGAAAGAAGGAGCAGAGGGTGTCTATCAGAGACATAAAGCTATGGCAGATTACACTCACAAATGGGCTTTGGATAGAGGATTCGGATTATTTGCAGAAGAAGGATATAGATCTGTTACTGTAACTACTGTTGCAAATACTCTTGGAAAAGATGTAAGTGCTCTAAATAAAGCACTAGGTGAAAAAGGGATGATATTAGCAAATGGGTACGGTAAACTTAAGGATCAAACATTTAGAATTGGTCATATGGGAGATCATACTCTGGAAGACATTAAGGAACTATTAAATTACATTGATGAAATTTGGGAGTTAAAGTGAGGTTTTGAAAATGCTAAAAATAATTTTAACTGACAAACTAAATGAAAAAGCTGTTGAAATTCTAGAAGAAGCAGGATTCGAAGTAAAAGTTGCTTGGGATTTACCCAAGGATGATTTACCTAAGATTATTGGAGAATACGATGCTATCATAGTAAGAGGTGCGACAAAAGTTCGTGGAGATTTACTGGAAAAAGCAATCAATTTGAAAGTTGTTGGAAGAGCTGGCGTTGGTTTGGATAATATAGATTTAGAAACTACTATGACACGAGGAATTAAAGTAGTTAATACTCCTGCAGCAACAACGAATTCTGTAGCAGAATTGGCTCTCACAATGGTTTTATCATCAACTCGTGATGTCGTAAAAGGAACTTGTGAAATCAAATCTAATCCTGAAACCTTCAAATCAATGAAGAAAGAACTCTTTTCTAGAGAAATAGATGGTAAAACTTTGGGATTAATTGGAGCTGGTAGAATCGGAACAAGCTTAGCTGTCAAATGCAAAGCGTTGGGAATGAATGCTATAGGTTTTGATAAGTATGTTACTGAAAATCCTGTGGTGGAAATGAAAAGTTCCATGGAAGATGTTCTTGCAGAAGCAGATTTCATTAGTCTTCATCTACCTTTGACAAAAGAAACTAAACATATGATTGGGAGTGATGTAATAAACAAAATGAAAAAAGGTGTTGTGCTGATAAATTGTGCAAGAGGAGGAATTGTTGACGAGATTGCAGCACATGAGGCTTTAGAATCTGGACATTTAGGATATTACTGTACAGATGTTTTTGAAGAAGAACCACCAAGCCCAGACAATCCTTTATTACATCATGAAAATGTTATTATCAGCCCCCATATCGGAGCTCAAACCGCAGAAGGCAACTATCGAGCTAGCGTTCAAGCAGCTGAAAGAGTAATTGAAGCTTTCAAAGAACTATAGATTAACTTTTTCTTTTCTTTTTCTTTTATTTAGGAAAGTTTTAAGATATACTGGCAATTGTTTTTTTCATGAAAGCTGCTTTAATTGGTTTAGGAGCTATTGGAACAATAATTTCTGCAGATTTAGCTAAGAATGATTTTTCTCTTTATGTTGTATGTAAACATCAAGAGACACTTGATTTAGTAAAGAAACGAGGTTTAAGAGTTACTGGAGTAGATGGTGAGTATGTAGTAAAGGAGAATCTTCTACCTGTTTTATCTATTGAAGATCTTCCATTGGAATTAGAATTAGTTTTTATGGTAACTAAACTTACAGATTTAGAAGACGCTTTCAACAGAGTCAAAGAAAAACTAGCTAAGAATTTCACTCTGGTTACAATGACAAATGGTGTAATTGAGGAAAAACTCAGTACATTAATCAATAAGAGTCAACTGTTAGGTTGTGTTGTTAGTTTTGGTGCAACTAAATCTGGGCATGCAGAATCAATCAAGACCTCTTCTGGAGAAATGGTCATTGGGAGAATGGATGGAAAGAAGCAAGAAATTGATGATAAACTCATAGAATTGTTATCGAAAACAGTTCCAACAACCTGGTCTGATAAAATTGTGAACGAAAAATTCACCAAGTTGCTTATAAACTTGGCAGTAACATCTTTTGGTGTAATAAGTGGTATGACTCTAGGAGAGATGTTAAGGAGAAAGATGACAAGAACAGCATTCTTAACGGTAATTACCGAAGGTGTTTCAGTAGCTAAAGAGAAAGGTGTTCAACTACAGGAAATGAATAATCTAAATATGGACTTCTTAGCATTGACGAAAAAAGAGCTAAGCGGTCTGTCCTTTAAGCATTTCCTTAAACAAACAATAATCAAAATAATAGGAAGGAAATACAAAAATCTGAGGTCATCAAGTCTTCAATCAATTGAAATTGGGAGAAAAACAGAACTTGATTTTATAAATGGATATCTGATTACTGAAGGAGAAAAATATGGAGTAAAAACACCTCTTAACTCATATGTTCTTGAAGAAATACATAAAATTGAAGAAGGAAAGAAGAAACCATCTCTAAAAGGATTAGAGGAACTAGAGCAAAAAACTAAGGAAATATGGGGAATGAAGTAGATTATTGTTATATACATCTATCGACTGATTTTGATCCTTGCTCATCATACTCTGCTCGCGTAACCCATACATTTTTTTCTTCGAATATTTTAAGTGTCGAAAGGATTGATCCTCCTATCCAAGTTGAAATGAATCTCTCTACGGGTGCTGAAACGTTAACTTCAAAATTCTCTAGTCGGTTTTTTATCTCTCGGGAAAATCTTTCATCAAATCCATCATACATAGTTCCTCCTCCAACAAGAATGATGTTGTCAACTAATAACTTGAACAAATCCCGATCACATTTTTCGACTGATTCAATTACAGCATCAACAAGATTTCCTTCTTTCATACTAACACTCAGTTTTTCCTTTTCAAATAGAATCTCAGGAGCTAAATATCTTATGCTATCCAACTTCACAAAAGAGTCATTTACTACATTCAGAGATCTAATATGTCTGTCAGATTGTTGCCAAAGTTTCTCTTCAGTTCTAATATCTTGCGAAATATAGCATAATTCCTCTGAGGAGATTCTAGTGTTTTTGAGAATATACTCTCTTTTAAATGGTGAACCATCGATTTTTATGCCTTGTTTCTCAATATAATCAACTACTTTATCAACAACATTCATTCCTCCTTTTTGCCTTATACTAATAGCATGAGATATGATGAACCCTTCGTAAATGGGAACAATTCTAGTTGTCTTAGACCCTACACTTACTATAACGCCAGTAGTTCTACCAGTTGAATAAAGTGCAAGTATCTCTCCAACAGAAAAATATATCCTTGGAACATTCAACCTATCAAAAAGCACTTGAGCCATTTGTCTTCTTATCATCTGAGGTATGACTAATCCGTCTTTAGTTTCGACTATTTTTGCTTTGAGAAGAAATTCTTTGACCTTTGTAGGTAAAGAACTATTTTTGATTAAATCTTCTCTGCCCTTAAAACTATCTGCAGAGTCTATGATGTTTGGTTTTTCTATAAGAAGAATATCAGTTTTTGAAGGATTTAAATCTAATTCAGAGAAAATTAGGTTCATGAAAATTTCAAAGTGATCAATATTGACTTCCACTTCATCCTTGGATCCTCTAGAAAAAATTGCTGTTTTTGTTTCTAATTCTCGGATTTTTTCTATAAAATTATATTCTTGAATAAAAACTTCCCCCGTCTTATCAAAGTAGAGAGCAGTATCATATATTAATCTGGGGGTGGATTCCCCTGATACACCAACTTTAGTAAAACTTTCTCCTATATCAATAACAATGCCTTTTGGTCTACTAATTTTACTAACTAATCTATTTGGAGCGCTTTGTATTTCATTTACTCTTTTGATTTGAATAGAGTCTTCTTCTTTAACCATCTCATTACATTTTTCACAAAAATAACCAACAGCTATCCATTTTCTTTTATCAGTGCCTTTTCTGATATACAAGGTATTCATTGTTTTCCCGCAATGTTTTGGTTTAGTTTTTTTCGAACTCTTTGACATTTGTATTCAACTGTATTTTAGAACTACACTTCTTTTTCAGATTTTTAAACCTTATTGATGATATATCTTAAATCTGATATACCATTCGAATATGGTATATCATTTATCTTATGGGGTGATTAATTCATTTTCAATTAGTTGAATCTATATTCTAATACAAAAATTAAAATAGAGTTTCTAGAGAGGTTGATTGATAAATATGGTAGATATTAAACCATTTAGAGCGATTAGATTTACAGGAAAAGCAGGAAATATCGAAAATTTGATAGCTCAGCCTTATGATAAAATTGATGAAGAAATGCAAAATGAGTATTATGCAAAATCAGATTATAATTATTGCAGGCTGACTTTGCCAACTGAAGAAAACCGATACGAAATTGCAAGAGAAAGACTAGTAAAATGGCTAGAAGAAGAAATAGTTGTGAAGGATGCTGAACCAGCAATTTATGTTTATTATCAAGAATATGAGCTTTTCGGAGAAAAATATGTGAGGAAAGGATTCATCGGAGCTTTACGATTATATCCTTTTGAAGATAATATAGTTCTACCACATGAAAAGACTCACAAAGGTCCTAAAATCGACAGATTGAACATGTTAAAAACAACAAGACACACACTTGAATCAGGTTTCATCCTCTATTCTGATCCTGAAAAACGAACAATTCGACTTTTTGATGAAATAGCTAATGAAACACCTATTATCGAAGGGAAAGACGGATTAGGTGTACTTAACAAAGTTTGGAAATTAACAGATCCTGCTAAAATAGGTATTGTTCAAGACGTATTCAAGGAACAACAACTGGTTATAGCTGATGGGCACCATCGCTATGAGACAGCTGTTACTTATAGAAACATGAGAAGAGAAAAAGCAGGCTTATGGAAAGATGATGATGCATATAATTTTAGAATGACATATCTCGTTCCTGTTCAAGATGAGGGTCTGGTGATTTTAGCTACACATAGGTGCCTAGCTAAGGTTAAGGTTTCTGAAACTAACATGAATGAGTTCAGACAATTCTTTGAGATGGATGAAATCGTTCCAACCAATATTCCAAAATTCCTTGAAGAAAACAAGGACAAACATACTTTCGTATTCTATCAGGATAGTAAAGCATATGGAATGATTATGAAAAATCCCTCTGATATCAACAGATTCAT
>JAGLTP010000615.1 GCA_023135215.1 Candidatus Heimdallarchaeota archaeon | reverse complement strand
CAAGATAGTTATGTTAAACCTGATTTAGCAGCACCTGGATCTGGAATTTGGAGTTGTTATATTGGCAGTTCAACCACTTATGCATCACTTAGTGGAACTTCTATGGCTACTCCTCATATAGCAGGATCGAGTCTAGTTTTGATTGATGCTTTGAAAGGACTAGGTATTCAATATGACTCAGGTCTAGTTAAAGCAGCTTTAATGAAATCAGCCACAATTGTTGCAGGAAGTTACCTAGATGCAGGTGCTGGAATTCCTGACATTGACGATGCTTTAACAAAGATACAAACAGCACCCACAAATGCAAGTGGTTTTCCTGTTGTACTGTGGGTTTTGCCTGAGTTTCCAATACCTTTCTATGATGAAGTTCCTCAAGGTTTCCATGGAGAATTCTTTATTAATGCTGTTTCCTCCACTCCTCAAGACGACTTAGATCCAGTTATAACTGGGACTATAGCTTCTATTATTAATCTAAACACAACTCCTTGGTCTGAGCCGTGGACAAAGAATTACTACCTTTCTATAGATGTTCCTGATGCGATAGCTTTAGGAGTCTATGAAGGAGATATTACTTTTGAAACCAATGGTGTAACAGCATCTACACATATATCAATTACAGTAACAGAAGGAAAAGGAAAAATCCTATATGCAAAGAAACTTACAAATTATCATTTCGATTTCTTATTAGGACAGTACATCAGTCCTATGGGGTATCTGCTTCAAAATGGTTACGCTGTTAATGAATTTAAAACCTGGAGCATTACAGGAGAGAGAAATGAAATTACTGAATCACTTCTATCAAGTTATGACTTTATTTGGCTAGCTGATCCTTACAACATAAATTATCCGAATGGATACTCTAATCCATATAAAATTTGGCCAGCACACACTCCAGAGCTGGAAACTATGCTAGCAGATGAAATTTTAGTTATTCAAAACTTTGTAGCTGGAGGAGGAGGTCTGTTAATAGATTTCCTTGGTGAGAGTACAGACAGTTTTGGAGGACAGTATGTTACTACAGGAATGCATGTAGGCACGATCAATGATTTACTTGATCCTTTTGGAATCCTAGTATCTGACGATCCATTTGCTTTTGCTAGTCCAGAAACTGCTATAGTTGTAACAACACATGCAATTACTGAAGGGGTTAACAAAGTTGATCATTATGGAACAACACTCTCAGTTACAGGTGATACCCAGATTTTAGTAGAATACGAGCATGAAGGTACCGTTGCGATCTACGAAAATGATAATGGTGGAAGGGTTGTTGCTATTACAACAAACTTCATCATGGATACCTCAGGATATAATGATGAATACCATACTGACACAAGCAATAGGCTCTTTTCTAACAATGTATTCAAGTGGTTGCTTGCTCGTGAAAAAGTGATTGGTTCATTCACTGAAGATGATGACGGAGTATCTTTCGACATTAAATCGGTAATTCCTTCAGCATTACTCACAGCAACATTAGAGATTAAAACTGCTTCTACGACATCAGAAACTGTAAATCTCGTTGATGCTGGTAGTGGAGAATATACCTACAGATTGGATTATGGTGATGAAGGAAGGTACAAATTTGCAGTTGAAAGCGCTGATGATAGATTCCTAGCACAGTTTATCGTAGATAATACACCACCATATGTTTTCGATACAGGCGGATGGGAAAATTATACAGTACCTGAAATTGGAAGACTGGAATTTACTATACAAGACAATACATCAATCATTAAGTCCGCTAGCATCAAATTAAATGGTGAAAGTGTGAATTATGTAGGTACTGGTACGAAAACTGTAACTTTCACTATTTTTTCATCGGGTTTTATCGATGGAAATAATGTATTAGTTATCATTGCTATAGATGCAGCTGGTAATAGATTAGATACAACTTATATTATACCAACAGAAGATCCTGGTGGTAGTTCTTTACCAGCAATATCGGTTGTTTTAGGTCTGTTATCAATGGCAGCTCTTGTCAGTATTTTCAGAAGAAAAAATAGATAGATCATCTATTTTCTTTTTTTCCTTTTAATAGAAAATTTTAACAATCCATATATTCACTTTAAAAAGAAGAATTTCTAAAATTAATGAAATGATTCGTATATAATAGATAAATTGATACATACTAGATGCAAGGAAGAGAATATTGTGCCTATAGCAAAAGGAACAGAGAGAATGGTAAGTATACTGATTTCAATTGTAGTTATTAGTTTCATATCTTCTTTCTTAATCAGTTTCCTTTTAGCTGTTTTCTGGCAAATAGCTATTTTCTCTATAG
>JAGLTP010000614.1 GCA_023135215.1 Candidatus Heimdallarchaeota archaeon | reverse complement strand
CTTTACTGCTTCAAGTTCTAAAACATCAGTCATTTTTTCACCATCGATATGATTCAACATATTAACCGTTTAAACCGTTATAATCCTTTTCTTGGTTAGTATTTAAGATAGAAATGATGAAATGCTATCCAAATTTGAGTAATTGAACCCTTTTTGCTGTTGAAGGGAAAATTTCTTAAACAATGGATTATTTCTTCTTCTTGGTGAAATAAAAGATGGCTTCCGCCTATATATTGATCAATTGTGAAATTGGAGAAGAAAGTAGTGTCATGTCTCAACTCAAAGAGATGCCAAACGTTGTTGAAGTTCATATCGTATACGGAGTTTATGATCTTATTGCAAAAATAGAAGCTGATGACACTGATTCCTTGAAGAAGATTGTTACAGAAAACCTTAGAGTTTTAGAAAAAGTACGCTCCACTATGACAATGATCTGCGTAGATCAGTAAACTCTTCTCTCCCTTTATTTTTTATTACTTTCTTAATAGCTGTTTTTCACTTTCTGAATGGTTTAAACCATTTTTCTGTTTCCTTTCTTCGCTTAATTAGAACATAGGACAGATAATTTATCCAAATGAAAACGAATGAAAGAAATAAGTATAGAATTATTGGTGATGCTTCATAGTAGAATGCTTCAACTTCAATTGTGAAATAAACTTGAAGATAAGAAATTTGGTAAGCTGTAAACGTTATATTTCTTGTTGAACATTGGTAAATGAGTATGTTATTAATTCTGTTTCCTTCGATTTCAACTTCATTTTCATCATAAACTGTTACATCCACTCCCCAATCGGATGGAATGGGTAATGAGTCATTCAACAAAATTTCACTAAAATTTATAGTGTCTCCAGTCTCGACTCTAACTTCATAAAAGAGAAAAGGTCCATTTGGATTGGAAGAATAGGAGAAACTCCCTTCAGTAGTGTAAATTCTGTCTTTTAGTTTTTGCTCTTTTACTTGTACTATAATTGACGCTAGAACTAGTGAGAATGATAGCAGAATTATTATAACAAAGACTTTTTTCTTCTTAAGCTTGCTCAAAGACATTTAATCCCTCACTATAGATTTCAACTTTGGTATGAATTCAATGTGTCTTCCTTTCTTATATATTTAGCTAATAATTGTAAACAATTCTAGATAGATTTATATGTGCTGGAGGTTTTTTTCACTTGATAACAATGAAACCTTATCTTCTTGCAGTATAACTTCACGCGAGGGGAACTCGCTCCTACTATCCTATATATTACTAGATTAGTAGAGAGTAGTTGTCATTGTTTTCGTTGGCTTTTGATTTTTCTTTAAGATCAGTTTCAATGATATTCAATCATACTCTCTGGCTACTAGTTTTCCATAAATTTACTGAAACTAAGAAAAAAACTAAAATAAAACTAAAAGAAAATGGAGGTGTTTGAATGAAAAAAGAATACACCAAGCTCAAATGGTATCGATTCAAAATTGCTCGAAGAATTTGGAATCTTGAAGGAAAAGAGCTCTTAGCTGAACTAGAGGATATTATCCAAGACATTCGAAATAAGAAACTCGACAAGCTAGGCGTGTTCCAGCTTCAGATTCGCGAATTAGAAGACATGATAACTGAATTGAAGACGAAAGCTAAGAAAAAAACTAGAGAACATGATCCGTTCCATATCCCTGCTTCAGGTGATGGTCGTATAGCACTCTTTGGGCTTTCAAACGTAGGAAAAAGTACCCTAATGAATGCAATAACTAATACTGATGTCAAAATAGG
>JAGLTP010000613.1 GCA_023135215.1 Candidatus Heimdallarchaeota archaeon | reverse complement strand
ATTGATTTCTTTTCTTTCTCATAAACCTCATACAGGGAAACTTCTTCTTCATTTATCTCTTTTCTCAGATCAAAATCCTTGTATAAATAGAATGCAAATAATTTCCCTTTCATATTAATGTATCTCATGTCATAATACTTACTGAAATCATTTAACCATTCAAAAATCTCCATAGGTATTTCTTCCATTTCTTCTAAATAGAGGAAGATCGGTTTTGGATAAGAAATCCTTGTTGGAATCACCACATCAGCTTGTATTCCCCATTCCTCTACATAGCTCTCTAATACTCCCTTTAATCTATTGAGTGATGCTTGCTTGACTAAATTTTGTATATTATCCACGATTTCTTCTGCTGTTTTATGATTATTATTCTTAGTTTCGACCACTTTCGGAATACCCCCTAATTTAGTTGAAAGCTGCCTTGTTCCCCGACAATATTTCTAAAATACAGTTTAAATTTACACTAATATTAATATTTCCTATTAAAAATGTTCTAGACACTCAATTTCTTCGTTTGTAAAAACACTAGTTGCATATGAACAAGTTATCATCTTGTTGAACAATGAAGCGTAATCTCATATCTAGAACAAAAGACTTGCTTTGTATTTTGGTTTTTTTAAAGTTCTTAAGGTATTTTTACAAAAAGGTAATGTTATATAATACCAAAAAATCTAGAATTCATATTAATTGCGAGGGATTTAAAATTGAAAAAAGAAGAATTTGATGTTGTTATTGTTGGAGCGGGATTAAGTGGTTTAAGAGCTGCCCTTGAGCTTTCCAAACAATGGAAGGTTGCTGTAGTTAGTAAGGTTCATCCTGTTCGTTCTCATTCTGGTGCTGCACAAGGGGGGATTAATGCTGCTCTGGGAAACACCGATGAGGGAAAAAACGATACACCAAAGAAACATGCTTATGACACAGTTTATGGTTCTGATTACTTAGCGGATCAAGATGCAGCTTACTTTATGTGTGAAGAGGCCCCTAAAATTGTTGTAGAATTAGAGAGTATGGGAGCACCTTTCTCGCGTCTGAAATCAGGATTAATCGCTCAGCGACCATTTGGAGGAGCAGGCTTTCCTCGAACCTGTTATGCAGGGGACAGAACAGGACATTCTCTGCTTCATACAATGTATGAACAATGCATTCGAGAGGGAGTAAAATTCTTTGATGAATATTTCTTAATTGACTTAATCAAAGTCGATGAAGAGATAACTGGAATACTCACTATTGACATAGCTAGAGGGAGATTAGTTATTTTTAGAACTCCATATGTGATTCTTGCAACAGGTGGTTTTGGTAGAACATATAGAAGGTCTACCAATGCTATTATCAACACTGGTGATGGTGTTGGTGCAGCTTTCAGAGCTGGTGTTCCTATGCAAGACTGTGAATTTGTTCAATTCCACCCGACCACACTTTTTGGAAGTAATATACTCATCACAGAGGGAGCTAGAGGTGAAGGAGGATTACTCTTTAACAAAAATCAAGAAAGATTTATGAGCAAAGTTGCCCCTACTGCAGAAGAATTAGCACCACGAGATATAGTAGCACGAGCAATCGAAAGGGAAATAAAAGAAGGGAGAGGATTTGAAGGAGGATATGTGCATCTTGATCTAACTCATCTTGGTGCTGAAAGAATTAAGGAAAGATTACCCGGTATAAGAGAGATTTGCATTTACTTTGCTGGACTTGATCCTATTGAAGAACCCATTCCTGTTCAACCAGCACAGCATTATTCAATGGGGGGTGTGGCATCCAAATACGATGGAGATTTCTGTGAGACACCCCTTCCAGGCCTGTATGCCATTGGTGAAACCTCTTGCATATCTGTTCATGGAGCTAATAGATTGGGAGGAAATTCTTTACTTGAAACAGCTGTTTTCGGTCGCTTTGTAGCAAGATTGCTTCTGAAAAGAGGTAAGAAAGAAATTCCCGATAACGATAATTTAAGAAAAGCTGAACTTCAAATTGTTGAGGAAATTGAAAGGCTTTTTACACAATGGGAAGCTAACATCGGGAAAGCTCCCGTTGAGATTAGGGAGGAGATGGGCAACACATTGGATACGAAAGTAGGTGTATATCGAAGAAGAAGAGAATTAGAAGAAGCTTATAAAATAATAGGTCAACTACAAAAGGAGTTCAAGGAAGTTCATGTTAAAACTAAAAAACGAAGGTTCAATTATGGATTAATTAGAACACTTGAACTAAGAAACATGCTTGATATAGCAGAAGTAACAACTTATGCAGCATTATGGAGAAAAGAAAGTAGAGGAGCTCACTATTCTTCAGATTATCCTAGAAGAAACGATAAAGATTTTCTTGTCCATTCTCTAGTATCCAGAACTGAGGAAGGTTTGGAACTAAAAACTAAACCTGTGAATACAGGCATGTTTGAAATTAAGGAGCGTGTATATTGATGTCAGAGACACAAGGATTCTTAGTTTATAGAAAAAGTCCTGATGATAAAGAACCAAGATATGAAAGGTATGAGGTTCCATTAACGAAAAGAATGACAATTCTTGATGCACTTTTCTATATTCAAGATCACATCGATTCATCACTTGCTTTCAGATATTCTTGTAGAGGAGCAATCTGTGGTTCTTGTTCGATAACTGTAGATAAAGTTCCTATGTTAGCTTGCAGAACTCAAGTCTCATCAGTCAAAACATCAAAAAAACCTTCTAAACTACCAAAATTCGATTTTAGTAAGGACCTTGACTGGGATAAAGAAAGTGAGATTCTAATCGAACCTTTACCTAATATGAAAGTTGAAAAAGATTTAGTAGTAAATATGAAACCCTTCTGGAGGTTCTATAAAGAAGTAAGACCATTTTTCACTAAGAAATGGAAAGATATCCAACCTGAGAAAAAACAAAAAATGAAGGAAGCTAATGCAATCGAACACTTGGTTTATTGCATTCTTTGCGGTCTCTGTTGGTCATGTCCAGTCAACGCTAAGAATGAAGAATATTTAGGTCCTGCTCAATTAGCAAAATCATACAGATTCATTTCTGATACAAGAGTAACATCAAAACCTAGGAAAGCTATTCTTGAAAGAGTCTCAAAGAAGGACGCTGTTCCTGCATGTGAGCAGTATTTTGTGTGTAATAGAGT
>JAGLTP010000612.1 GCA_023135215.1 Candidatus Heimdallarchaeota archaeon | reverse complement strand
ATTATTGGTTGAAAAAAGAAATAATTGGAATCTGGGTTTGGAAAATAACACAAACTCCAAGAAAAGGAACAGGTTCTAAATACAAGGGACAAAGATATTGGACAGTAAGAGCTTTAAAGAAGTACGTAGAAAATAATAAAAAAATTGAAGGCTTAAGACATGAACATGTGATTGAAAAGGGAAAAATTGCAGATGCTATTATTTTGTCAAATGGTATTAGAGAGCACATTAAGAGGGAACTAGTAAAAGCAACCTGTTGAATTGTTACAAAGGAAGAACACAAAGAACTACATAAAAGTAAAGAAGTAGGATGGAAAAGATATATAGACAAAGATAATATAAAAGTAGTTGATCTTGTAAAAACGAAAATTCTATCTCAGAGAGATCTGGAAGCATTACAAAGTAATGCAGGATTGTCTCGATGAAGCAAATTGAATCTTCTTTTTGCGTTTTAAAGAAATTAAAGATGCAAGCAAAGTATAAAAGTGATATCAATATAGTAATTAGTAAAAAACCAAGGTAAATCCAATGGATATTACTGCTTTCAAATTCAAAGAAACAGATATTCCAATCTTATTTGAAAAGAGTGAGAAAAAGAAATATCAAACACCTAAATTCCAAGAAATAATGCGAATTATCAAAGAAAAGAAAATAAAACCATTGGAATGGAAAGAAGTTCTTGACTGGTTTTTCTACAAAGATGAAAAGATTCCTCAAAGAGAAAAGAAAGGTGTTCAAAAAATAACAGTTCTTGAAGTAAACCACATTTTGTGTTTAGAGATGGAATCTTCAAAAATTACCTATAAGAATCTGTTATATGTTGCTGAGAATACAGGATGGTACTTCTATCTAACAGGTGTAGAATTAGGTAAGAGTAAATTATGCGAGATAGTTGATCAAATAGATAGGATTTTTTCTTTAAAGGATATTCAAGAAAGCTGGAGAGCAGAAAAAGATATTAACCTGGATTTAATCAATATCTGTTCAAGGTCTAATTCTACTTGCTTTCTACTTAGAATTGGAGAAATAAGTATTTTATTAGATGCAGGGTTTCCAATAAATGAAAGTGATTTTTATATTAATAGAATAAGAAGATATACAGATGATCTGAATGCGATTTTTCTTAGTCATGCTCATTATGATCACTCACAGAGTTTGAGTACTATAATAGAAAAGTATCCAAATACAATTCTTTTGTGTTCAGCAACCACCTTGGATTTTTTTATATATAGAAATTCGTTAAAGAAATGGTCTTATAATGAATCAAAGTTGGAAATCACCATCTCAGATGAAATAAGAAACATAATCAAGAATTCTGTTTTGATTCGTTCAAAAGAAAAACTCTCTTTCGAGGGTGGAGAAATTCTATTCTTTAATGCTGGTCATATGCCAGGAGCTCTTATGATTAATTTTATTATTAACGATTTTAGTTTTCTTTATACTGGGGACTTCTCATTCTATGACTATCAACCAATTGAAGGTGTGATAAATACAATAAAGGATATCAGAAAACCTGTAGATTTTGTGCTAATTGACTCTACTATGAGCAATACTGAATATAAATCACCTAAAACAATTTTCAATAGTCTTCTAAATAAATTAAAAATAAAAGCATCATATGGTAATCATGTTCTAATAGGCGCTGATCCTGCAAGTACTGCTATAATCTTCTATCTAACAATTTTCAATCACTTCAGAAAACTTCAACTTCAGCAAAAATTTGATAAAAGACCCTTGATTGTTATGGGAAGAGAAACCTTAGAATACGTCAGAATTGTCCAGCAGAGAAAACAGGATCTGCATACAACAATACAAAAGAAGATAGTGCATGAATTGAACCCATTCACCAGTGCTATTGCAAGATTTTGTGATAGTAACAAAGAAATATATACAGCTTTGAATCAGAAAAATGTTATCTTTATTTTTGGTCCTTCTGATTTAGATTATGGAATTATTCAAGATCTTTTTGCAGAAATCAGCCAAAATCATCATAATTTGATATATTTATCAGGAGCCTTACGATCGAAGATAGCTATTGAACTAGCATCAGGACAGAATAATGTTATTTTAAAGAATATTCCATTTACAAATTATGCAGAAGTTTTT
>JAGLTP010000611.1 GCA_023135215.1 Candidatus Heimdallarchaeota archaeon | reverse complement strand
AATTTTACTCCGTCTTTAATATACAATCCAGCAATTCCCTTTGGTCCAAGTATTCTATTACTACTAAAGGTAGCTAAGTCAACTTCCAATTTACTTAAATCCAGAGGAATCCTTCCAAAAGCTGATGTAGCATCAGTATGAAAGAATATTTTTTTGTCAAAATCCTTAACAATTTCTAAAGCTTCTTTTACTGGTTGTACTGTGCCAATTTCATGATTAATTGATTGCAAACTAACTAATAATGTTTCATTATCAAGTTCTTCCTGTAACAGATCAATGTTCACGGTTCCATCATTAGAAACAGGTAAAATTACTACCTTATAATCATCTTTGAACATAGATTTAGCTGTATGAATAACACTAAGATGTTCCACTTCAGAGACAATTATTTTCTTTCTCTTTTTGTTCATCTTAGCTAACCCTCTGATAGCTAGATTGTTGGATTCTGTGAAACTATGAGTCAGTGCTATGGATTGTGGATCAACATTCAGAGGTTTCGCAATTGCGATTTTTGCTTTTACATAAAAATCATAAGTCTCCCAACCAACTCTATGTGTAATTGCAGGATTGCCGAATTGTTTTTCTAGATAAAATGGTTTCATTGCTTCAAGTACTTCTTCTTCTATTCTAGTACCATTCTCCCAATCTAAGTATACTTCCTTGATTGCTTTTCCGTGTTGCTCTAATAAATCTTCAACATTAGACATCTTAATCACTCGAATAGTTCTTTCAGCAAAGTATCTATTTGATTCACATTTGTCAGCATTAGTTTTCCTGTTTTATAGAAGGATATTTTTGTATCTTTATATCGGTATTTTTCTATAATACCACCTATTTGTAGTATGAGTTCACAGTTTTGCTTGAGTTTTGTATGAACCTCATTTATTGCATCCCATTTTAACATGATTACATAGCTTTGGTCTTTTGTACAACTTTCTACTATGGAGCTAACATATTTTTGATGCAACCAATTGACACCTGACTTCAATTAGTACTGAATACCACGTATTTATTTAATCTTTGTTTGGTTCAAAATTTCTCTTGTTTTCTTTTATTTTATTTTCACATGTTGAACATAGACTGGAAGGTTTTTCAATTGCTTCTTGGAGATTGCTGGAATATTGCATTACACAGAAATTGGAACAATGTCCTAAACCTAGGATATGACCACATTCATGAACACTCTCTTTAATTTTCATTTCTAGAGATTCCAATCTATTGAAAGACACTATTGCACCACAAAATTGTGTCGCTAATCCAAAAACAAAATTCATAACTGGTACATAAAGATCATCTTCTACTATCCAGAAAAAAAACTCGCGATTTTCCTCATCGATTAACTCATTTAACAGCTTTTGACCATTATACTGTTTTCTTTTTCTATTATAAGCTGCTTTTTTAATTTTCAAAACAGATCTGCTTGTAACTTCTATCTTATAAATTTCTTCGATTGCTTTGCTTATAATTTGAACTTCTCTTTCATCTACTTTAGGATCAAAGAGAAGATTGATAGAAGTTATCATTAGTAATATATAGCTTAAGCATTTAATTTAAACTTCTCTAACAAGCTTGCTGAGATTTTGTTTTGCTTTGCAATCTCTCCATACAATTTTGCTGACTCTCTAACTTGCCTTTCTTGTGTCTCATAATCAATTCCTAATAATCCAAAACGTGGTTCAAATCCTTCAGCCCATTCCCAATTATCCATTGAAGACCAATAGAAAAATCCTTGCACATCAGCACCATTTTTAATTGCTCTATGAACTTCAATGAGATGTTCCAAAATGAATGATTGTCTTTCTTTATCTTCTAAAGTTGCAATACCGTTTTCTGTTACATATATCGGTCCTTTAAACTCTTTCTTAACTCTCATTAAATTCTCATACAATCCATTTGGATGAATTCCCCAACCCATTTGTGTAATTCGAGTATCCTCAGGAAGCATAAAATCCATTCCATAAGGAATGCCAAATTTAAATTTGAAGTAAAGAGCGTCATAATAATTTATTCCAAAGAAATCAGATGTACCTTTCAACCATTTTTCTCTGATTAAAGGATTAATCGAGATTCTGCCGTTATTTAATAAATTAAAAAAAGTCTGATTGTAAACATTATCAAAAAGTGACACCACCCATTTTTTCCAGAATTTGTTATAGAATTTTTGATAGAAGTAAGGAACATTCTTAACAATCCCAACTTGACTCTTTGGATTTTCTTCCTTTAGTTTATGATAAGCGATACCATGCGCCCTTAGTATATTA
This sequence comes from Candidatus Heimdallarchaeota archaeon, assembly GCA_023135215.1. Next base: position 8,571 of record JAGLTP010000611.1, on the reverse strand, counting down.
TTATATACTCTACTAAATGCTAATAGTGATCTCTTTCCTGGGGGAAATTCCTTAGACATATAACCCATTAATGGCAAAACTCCAGGTTCATTTATTGTATTCCAGAATTCTACTTCTGGAAAATTCTTAGCTATAATATCACAATAATACTCAAAGTGCTTGAGATTCTTCCGTTTGAGAAATCCTCCTTTTTGTTCAAACCAGAGAGGAATTGTAAAATGATGAACTGTTACAAAACTTGTTAGATTGTGTTTCTTTAGTGATTCGAATACTTTATGATAATGTTCGATTTCTTCATGATTTACTTCATTTTCTTCAGGAACAATTCTACTCCATTCTATGCCAGTTCTATGAGCATTTTGATTCAAATTGCTCAAAAGCTCAAAATCAGAATCAAATCGATTGTAGTGATCACAAGCTACTCCACAAATATCATTATTTTTGATATTTCCTTGTGTTTGTTCAAATTTATACCAATCATTATTATAATTATGACCTTCTGTTTGATATGCTGACTGAGCTGCTCCCCAGAGGAAATTTTCAGGAAATTCTAGGTCCTTAGTCATTATTGGAGTTTTTCCCATTTCTCATATAAAAATGTAGACGTACGCATTTCACCCTTGTTGCATTACATTCAAAAATTTGATATACTAACTAGTTTTATTCAAATCAATGAGTGATAAATCTTGGAATATCTTGATGATTGTTTTAAGTACCGTTGCTCCTGATGTTAGAGTGGAAAAGGAAGCTAGATTTCTAGCGGGTAAAGGAAATCAAGTTACTGTGATTGCAACAAATCCAAAAGGTGATCTACCTGAGGAAGAAAAGAGAGATGGATATACAATCAAAAGGGTTCCAATAAAGAAGAAACTGTTTTTTAAATACTTTGAATTCTGGAAAAAAGTGAGGAAACTAGTAGATAACGATAAATTCGATATAATACATTTCCATGATCTAAACGTACTTCCTCTTTCATCCAAATTGAAGAATAACGGTAAGATTCTGATATATGATAGTCATGAGAATTTTCCTGAACAAATGTCTGAAACCTTTGGTTTTCCCGCTCTATGGGTTTATACCTGGATGGAAAGAAAATATATCAAACTAGTAAACGGGATACTTACTCCTGGAGAAACTTATTCAGATAATCTTCATCGAAAATATAAAGTAAAGAGTTCATGGGTTTCTAATTATCCTTCGAAATTGGATGTGGAAAAAGCTCATCAGATGAAAGTCCCAAATGAATTTTCCTCTGACAAATTTAGAGTAGTTCATTTTGGAGTTATGTATAGTAATCTAGGATACGATAAAACTGTAGAAGTTGTTGAGATATTAAAAAAGAAAATTAAACCTTCAGAAATAGAATTCCTTGTTATGGGTTCAGGTGCAGCTTATGAACCAATGAAGGAGTTAATTGAGAATAAAGGACTATCAGATTATTTCAAACTAACTGGATGGATGAATTACATTGATGCCTTATCAATTCTCAGATCTTGTGATGTTGGATTAGTTTTATTCCAACCAGGAAAAAACAATTTTCTTAGGATGCCAAATAGACTGTTTGAGTATTGTTCAGCAGGAGTTCCGTTTATCGGTTCCAACTTTGAAGGACTTCAGAAAGCAATTAAAAATGCAGACGAAATTGGTTTTCTAATTGATCCAACTTCTCCTCAGGAAATAGCAGATCAAATTTTCAAGCTTTACAAGGATAATGAATTACTTGATAAATTGAAAACTGAAGCTCAAACAAATTACAAAAAACAATTTAACTGGGAAATTGAAGCAGAAAAGTTAATTGAGATATATAATGAAGCTTTCAGTAACAAGGACTAGAAACGACGAATAACGTTGTAAACCTGTTCTTCAACATCTTCAGCTTTAGATTCAACTTCAGATATATCGTTGACTCCTTCAAAGAAAAGATTGAGGATGTTTCTTATTTTATCTATACCATAGACTAGGTCAGAGTACTCAGCTGGATACCCAAGTGCAACTATGCAGTAATCTTTACCTCTGAAGCGTGGATCTTTTTGACTTTCATCACTTACTACATAGAGAAAACTTGTTGCATTATATTGTTTCATTTTCGGAATCTTTACAGGACCTGTTATCATAGAACCTGATTCCAGCATGTCTAGCTCTCCCATTCCATAAATAGTGAACAATAGAACCCCTAAGGCAAGAATGACTGTTTCTTTGACTTTTTCATATTCCGCTGGGATTTTGTTGATATAGATTGGATCAGTTCCAGATTCACCGAACCGATAAAAGGATACAAAGATCTTATCTAAATCATATTTCGATTCAACCTTGGTTACTTTATCTATTACACCAGGAATTTGATTGAAAAATCTCCCTCTTTTCACTATATAGTCTGAAGCTCCAAGTTTCATTGCGTTAACAGCTACTTCCTCAGAACCTTGACCTGTAATAATAACTACAGGGATTTCAGTAATCTGTCTAATTTCTTCTAAAATTTCTAAACCGGTTGTATTTACTAAAAGATAATCAAGTAAAATTACATCAATATCGTATTTTACATCAAAAAGAGTTTGGAGTGTTTCTTCTTTTGTTCTTGTTATGAATACCTCAGCTTCAGGATATGCCTTGATTATATTAATCTTGATTAAAAAGGCTATATCAGTGTCATCTTCACACAATAGTATTTTCAATGGATTGGCCATCCAGATAACTCCAAGCTATTAATTAGTTTTTCTTTATATTATCTTTACCATAATGTCAATCATCTATTAATCCATCTTCTCTCAAAGATTCAAGAATATCAGAGATCTCAGATTGTAATTCATCTATTTTTTCATCTTTGTCTTTTTTCGATTTTCTTTCTTTTATTCTTTCTTCGATTATTTCCTTCAAATCACTTTTATCTGAAACATCAACCCGAGTATCAGGAACTGGAGAAATTGTTTCAGGTTCCGCTTCTGTTGGTTGTAGAGTTCCTAAGTCTTTTAGACCAAGCTCTTGAAGCAATTTTGTTTCATCTAGTTCTATATCTGATATTTGTTCAGTAGTAAATTGATCTATAGTTGTTTGAGAAGCTGTTATGGCAGTCTTGTATGTTTGTACTGTTGCATGAACTGTTTGAGCATGAACTCCTAAAGCTCTTTGATCATGAGTTCTAAAATCACAATCAGGACAGGTTAATAATGGAACATAACTATCTGATGCTACTAATTCATCAAAATTCGCATATAAGTACCAAAGAAGTGAAATTCTCACAGATTTTGATGTAGACCAACCAGTTTTCTTTCTTATTGCAGTCAAGCATTCTTGGCTTATTTCATCTTTTATTCGAAAAGATAATTTAGTATCCCTTTTTGCTTGTGATTCTTCTTCATACCTTTGCATTAAAAGAATTTCCAACTTGATATAATCTCTTAATTCCTGCATTATATCTAATTTACTTTGAATACTGTGTATTCTAGATGCCAAATCTCCTAGAGACATTGTAATTAACTGACTTGCACCACCAAACTTTTTTGAGCGCTCTAAAACGCCATCCTTGAAATTTGATGGGATGTTAATAGTGTAAACATTTGATGATCTTGTTGCATTTTTCTTTGGTGGAATTTTAATCACCTAACACTAGGCGTATTACTTCTGTATTATTATATATATCTTTTGCATTGTAAATAAAATTTATCCGAAAATCTGGTGAAAATCCTTCTAGACTACATTTGATGTTTAATCAAAACGCATATTAGTTATTTCTTTATTCTTCATATGAGAGTTGATGATGACCATGCACTACGTCGCTAAATATTGCGAAAGAATGCAGTCTGAGACTCTCACAATCTAGTTTAGTTCATTTTACTGTTACTTCAATATCTATTCCTTGTTCGACGCTCATTGAGACAATACAGTAATTCTTGAAAATCTCAACGCACCTTTCAAAGTCCTTATCATTTTTATCTTCTACTTCTGGGAATAAATCAGCATTTATCTTAGATATTCTCCAAAAACCTTGTTCGTTTCTTTCTCTTTTAAAACGAACATTAGTTTTTAGACCAACCAAATTCACTTTTTTCTTTGACAAACAAAACATGAATGAAGCTGATAAACAATTTCCAACAGCTGCGGCTAGCAGAAAGGAAGCTTGAGGACCTTTTCCTTCTCCTCCTGGAACTTCAGTTGATTCGTCCATCAAGAGTTTTGGTATCTCTTCACCAAAATCAACTTCGAATTTATAATTATCTTTTTTAACCAATTTGATTTCATACTCAAAAGTATCAGTCTTTGACATTGTGATTTCATCCTCAAAAATTATTTTAAAACTAACCTGAAATAAGAATATCATCTAAAACTTCTTCTAAATCTGGTCTTTCTGGAGGTTCATCTAATTCGTCTAGATCTCCATCTGAGATAGCTTGTGATAAATCTAAATCTGTTTTTCCTCTTCGTCTTGCTGGAGCTGCAACAATCATAGTCCCGCTTAAGTTTTCTATCTTCTCGTTAATTTCCACAACTAAATCCACTAGTTTGGAAATCTGTTCATTACTAAAACCATTTACTTGCTGCAAGTCTGTTCTAGCTTGTTCTTCAAAACTTGGTACTGATTCACTTGTTGCATGAGCGATTGTTTTAGAATCTTGTTCAAGATCATTCTCTACTAGCTTTGATAGATCAGTTGTTGCTTTGATAGATTTTGCAACTTTATCAGCTAGCTCTTCAATCGGAAAGAGTTCGGCCAGCTCAGCAATTTTATCTTGCTGTGTTTTATCATTTAAATGAACAATTTTCTCTTTCAGATCATCTCGCTCATTTATAATATCTTCAAATTCATTCTCAAGTGCATTATATTTATCTTTGAACAGTTTATTTTCTTGATTCAGGAGTTTTATTAATTTGATTAGTTTTGGAAGACTTCTCCCTAACTCGTCAGCATTTTTTTGCATTTCCTGATATCGAGCTGCAGAAACCATTTTTACGCCTTTCTTGTTCTGCTCACCAATTTCTGACTCCATGTGCTCTACTTTTCTTTTGAATTGCCTATTTTGCGTTAATAATCTTTCAACTAGTAATTTAACCTTTCTAAGCGATTCTAATAGGACCCTATTTCGTTCTTGAAGCTCTTTGACATCAATTTCTGAAACTGTTGTTTGCTTTAAAAAATCCTCTAAATCCATAACTTCTTTGTCTAATGAATCTTTAGCTTTATTCATAAGTTATTCCTCTTGATTTAGTTGATTTATTGTGTGCTTATTTTTAGCTGATATTAATTTAGTTAGAACATTGCACTTAAAAAAAATTTGCTTTTTCATTTTGTCATTTAAATAGATAATTTATTTACATAATAATTTTAAAAAAGATACAGAGTAGAAATAAAAAAATGATTAGGAAAGAAGAAACAGGACTATACTTCTAGTTCTCGATCTTCTTTAAGCATCTTCTTATCTAATCTTTTGTATGGTGCTCTTTCACCTACCAGATAGGCTTTGTGAACATCCTTGTACCTGAGCAAAATAAAAAATCCTATAAGAAAGAAAACAAGTAAAGGTGCAAGTGCAAGTGCATATTGATTTGAGATATTATAACCAAGAGCATTTCCTAGTCCTAGGAAACCCATGAAGATTAGGGGGCTGACAATCGCACTAACTCTACCAGCAATTTGTTTGAATCCTTGATATTGAGTTATTTTATCAGGTGGAGCTATTTCAAATACAAATTGTCTTCCTATCAACCAAAGACCACCAAACCCAAGACCTATAAAGAAAGCAACAGCATACATTATTTGCCAGGGGAGGATATGAACTCCATTGATTTTTATGCAAGCTAAAATACAAATAATAACAGCAAAAAACCAAGCGAAGATATTAATAATAAAATTCTTTTTAGGTCCCCATCTATCTAAAAGTAATCCGACACCTATTGCTCCAATCATTGCTAGTACTCCTCCTATTCCTATAACATACAAAGCTTGACTTGGATTAGCACCCGCTCCATCAACCATGACTAATTGCATATAGAGAATTGTTGTATTCGCAGCATCTGTAACGAAAAACCAACCTAGTATAAAGAGAATGGCATTTTTGTATCGATGAACGAAAATTTCTCTTAAAGTTTCTCTAAATGATTTATTTGCCATGCTAAGATTTTGACGGAATCCATTTAGATTTGGATTTTCTTTCTCCTTACTAAATAAGAAGGGGATAGCGAATAAAACAATCGCAGCAACTGCAATACCGAAAAGATAGAATACACTTCTATATTCTGGAGGATTTGCTACGGGATCAGCAAATACTTTACCAGGTTCACTATATCTGTCCCAGATTCCATATGCAACCATAGATAATCCTATTGCAGCGAAAGTTCCAAGGAAGCTTAGGGATCCTGAAATTCCAGAGGTTTTTCCTCTTTCTTCAGTTTTAGAGATGAATGGTATCATCGAATCATAAAACATTCTACCTACTTGGTAACCGAAATTTGCTATGACAAACATGATGCAAGCCCACCAGACATTCTTCCAGAACATAAAACCAAGCGTTGCAATACACATCACTGATGCAGATATCAGAACAGCAGGTTTTCTTTTACCTATAGTATCAGCTAAAGCACCAATAAAAGGACCCAATAGTGCAACTAATAGATTCGAAACTGCCATAAAAACAGACATTAATGCAAAAGCAGACCAGTAATCAGTAATCCCATTTTCCAATGCAAGAAGTAGTATAAATGGTTGAAAAGCGATACTTATGATTGCTTGACTGAAAAGTGTATCAGCAGCATCATAACTTGACCACAAAAATACGTTTCTGTAACTTGTTTTTTGGGCTTCTAGCTCTATAACATCAGCAGACTTTCCCATATTTATCAAATCTTCAAGTCTTTATGTTATATATAAATACTCGTTTGAAACTCGTAGAAGGAAATACAGTAAAATAAGAAAAATCTTTATACTCACTAATCACTTTTCTCTTGATTCAATTGAAAATATTTGATATAGAAAGCGTACCTGGGAAAAAAATATTCGAATTTGTAGAAATGTTCGAGTACCCTCATGGAACAGTGGAAAAGATGCCCATTGTTATAATTCAAGGAGCAGAAGAAAAACCTGTCTTTCTGTTAACTGGCAACATACATGGCAATGAAGTACATGGACTCGTCACACTTCAGGAGGTAATCAAGGCTATTAAACCCGAGGATGTGAAAGGAACAGTGATAATCATTCCTACTCTAAATCCAGCAGGATTACTCACACTAACTAGATCTCCATTCTATGATCGTTCTGATCCTAATAGATTATGGCCAGATCCTAAACCAAAGAAAGAACCTAAATTAAAGTATGAAGATCCTTATGATAAAAATCTTGATCCTTTGGAATTTCCTAGTGTCCAAGAGATATTCTATACAAAATTAGCAGAAATATTTTCTGAAGTAGATTATTTTATTGATCTTCACTGCCATTCAGTTCGTTCTTTTCCTTTCTCATATGTTGATAGAGTCTATTATGATGAGAAAAAAGAAGGAGAGAAAGAGGAATCGCAAAAACTGTTTGATAAAACTCTAGATATGGCTAGGGCATTTGGATTTCCAATTGTTCTTGAAGATCCTCCAAGACACTATTTTAGACAAAATCTTCACCGTTCCACAACTGGTAGTTTCACAAACAAGCAAAGAAAACCTGGTTTCACTGTGGAACTTGGAGCTTCAGATATAGTAGTTATGGATATAATTAAATCAGCAAAGAATGCAGTTCTCAATGTTCTGAAATGGGCACAAAATTTGGAAGGAGAACCAGTACCGATAAAGACAAATCCAGAAATAAATAAAGAAGTTTGGAGAGAGATAGCAATAAGAGTCCAAGAAACAGGACTCTACATCCCTCTGGTAAAAGCAGGTGAGATTGTGAATCAAAATGATCCTATAGCGGTTGTTCACAATATATTTGGGGAAGTTAAAGAAACAATAACTGCTCCTGAATATGGAACTATTTTAGCTTTTTACGATGATATACGGTGTTATACTAACAGACCTATTGCTTCGTTTCTAACAAAGAACACAGTAGATATTATCATGCCTTGGGAATATGAGAAAAAAGAGGATAAAGAAGAATAATTCTCTTTTAATCTTCTTCCAATTCTAGTAGAACAATTTCTAATTCTGGAAGACTGTTTTTAAAATCTTCTAAGAAAGAAAGATCACCTATTCCTCTTCCAACGTGCATAGGTATAGTAATTTTAGCTTTGATAGATTTAGCAGCTTCAACTGCTTCTGGTACATCCATGACGTATGTTCCAGATATGGGTATTAGAGCAATTGTGGGTTGCAAATCAACCATCTCATCTATCATATCAGCATCACCAGCATGATAGATTGTTATTCCATCAATATCAATAATCGGACCAATGTGACCAGATTCCTTTGGATGAAAAGGTGTTTTTGTTTCAGGATCTCGAAATCTATGTATGTTATAAGCTGGTATAGCTTTTATCTTAATTCCTTCAATCTCTACCATTTCTCCTGGATTTAATTCTTTGACGTCCTTTTTGACTGTAATTTGATTATTAAGAATCTCTTGAGTTATTTTTGGTCCTATCAATACAGAATTTTCAC
>JAGLTP010000610.1 GCA_023135215.1 Candidatus Heimdallarchaeota archaeon | reverse complement strand
AATGAAGAAGCTATTAATTATAGATATGATGTTCAGAGCATGATTAAAAATCCTGAGTTAATAAGAGATGATAAAAACAGGATTAGAGATCATATCATGAAAGATTGTGTTGGTGACTGTTTACTTGTTATTGGAATGCCAGGATTAATAAAAGTTCATTTTCATACAGATGAACCAGAAGATCTAAGAAAAGTTTTGGAACAATATGGCGAGTTTGAAAATTTTGATATAGAGGATATGAAAGAACAGTATGAAGCTTTCAAAGCAAAAAAACAGTAAGAAGAGTAAAAATCAACATGTCAAAACTACATTTAACAAGTTCTCTATGCAAAGATTGTGGTATTTGTTGCTACACTTGTGAACATCATGATTCAAATACAGGATGTACAAACGATGAATATAGATTAAATTCTCGATGTACTTCTTTTCCTCTTCTATACGGTAATCCAGAAAAAATGGGTCACAAGAATTTTTGGAATGAATTTCACTGCTCAGACAAATCAGAGAGCAATTCAAAATGGTTTATCTTCAACCATGAACATTGCTTAATTCAACGGCAAGATATTCTATTCAACAATCTAAGATGGTTTGTTGAAGAAATAAATAAAGGGAATGAGATCAGCTTCTATGCCATCAAATATCAAGATATGGAGCTAACCATTACTAAAGAAGAATAAAGATATTATAGTTTATTCTTCTGCTTCTTTTCGTTTCTTGAAGTCTTGAACATCAGCTCTTAGACCCTTGAATAAAGGCATAATTACTATAATGACCAAAACAAATGTAAATACAATACTGAAGATTACCCAGGGGGTTTCTAAAATTCCTTTTCCTGTCCAAATATCTCTTAATCCCAATCCTGCAGATACTCCCCAGATGATAATAACTGTAGCTCCAAACAATATCTTACCTATTCTTACTAATTTTTCTCTATTTTCAGTTAATTCTTCATCTTCCTCTAATTGTACTGTATCTTCTTGTGACTCTGACATATATTGGGAAGAAAATTCAACTATTCTTAACTTTTTGGATTAATATGATTCAAAAACCATGTCAAAGCTTAATCTTTAAAAGTGCAAGAAGAAAGGAAACAAAAGGTGATATCTTGCCAATAAATGAAGAATTTTTGAAAGAACTTGTGACAACTCCACGAGCGACAGGATATGAATTCGTTGCTCAGAAGTTGATTAAAGATTATTTAGAAAATGAAGTTGATAAAGTAAAGAGCGATAATGTAGGTAATGTTTATGCGATTATAAATCCTGAAAGCCCAACTAAGATAATGTTAGCTGGACATGTAGACCAAATTGGTTTTCAGATTTCACATATTGACGAAAACGGTTATCTATGGATTAAACCATTAGGTGGATTTGATACCACAACCTTACCAGGAAAGAGGGTGACTGTATGTAGTAAAAATGGTAATATCTTAGGTGTCATTGGTAAGAAAGCAATTCATTTGATGAAAGCTGAAGATCGAAAAAAGGCACCAGAGATGGAAAAATTATTCATCGATATTGGATGCAAAGACCAAGAAGAAGCATCAAAGAAAGTTGATGTAGCAGATTTTGCAGTCTTTGATTATGGATATGAAAGATTAGGTGAAAACAATTTTGCTGTAGCTTCTGGTTTTGATGATTCCATTGGATCATTTATAGTTGCAGAAATTATGAAAGAGCTAGCGAAGGATAAAAGCTTCTTTGCTGGTGTTTATGGTGTCTCTACCGTTCAAGAAGAAATAGGAATGAGAGGAGCACATGTTGCAGCTAAGGCAATTTTACCAGATATAGGAATTGCTTTCGATGTAGGTCATACAGCTGATGCACCAGAAATGGATAAAAAAATTGTTGGAGATACTAAACTTGGAGGTGGTCCAATAATTTCGATAGGACCAAATCTCAATCCAGTTGTAGTTAAGAAACTGATATCAATAGCTGAAGAAAATGACATTCCTTATCAAAAACATGCAGAGAACAGGGGAACAGGTACTGATGCTAATGCTATTCAGCTAACAGGTGCAGCAACCGGTTTAGTTGGTATTCCAAATCGTTATATGCACACAGCTAGTGAAATTATTAGTTTAGAGGACATTGAAAACATTATCAAATTAGTAGTAATATTTATCAAATCTATAAAAGATGGGGATTCTTTCCTCCCCGTTTAATTCTTTTTATTTTTATTCAATTAACATTGTTAAATCAAAATTTTTTACTGAATGAGTTAATGATCCTGAGGATATTAAATCTACACCTTTTAGTGAATACATCTCTAGATTATCCAAATTGATGTTTCCGCTTAGTTCAATTAATATTTTTGGATCGATTTCTTTTATTTTAGGAATAATAATTTTAGCTTGTACAGGACTAAAGTTATCTAACATCACAATATCTGCTCCAGCTTCAACTGCTTCTAAAACTTGTTCCTCATTTTGAACTTCAACTTCAACTTTCTTGCTAAAACTAGTTTTTTCCTTAGCTTTTTCTATTGCTTCTGTTATTGATCCAAACATACTAAGATGATTTTCTTTCAATAATATCATATCTGAAAGATTGAATCTATGTGTGTCTCCACCACCAATTGTAATAGCAAATTTATCATATTTACTAAGACCAGGGACAATTTTCCTAGTAGCACAGATTCTAATAGTAGAATTTACAGAACGAGCTTTTTCAATCATTGTGGCTGTTTGAGTGGCGATTCCCGACATTCTGCCAAGAAGGTTAAGAGCTAATCGTTCTGCTTGCAGTAAGGAGTGAACATCACCTTTAACTGATGCAATTTGAGTCTTTTTGTCAACATGTTGTCCATCTTTAACCAATGACTCAAATTCTGCTCCCATGAGCTCAAAAACTCTTTTCGCTATTTGAGTTCCTGCGATAACACCTTCTTGTTTAGAATAGATTTTTCCTTTAGCTGTTTTCTTATCTAAAAGAGATGTTGTTATATCCCAAAAAGAAATATCCTCAGCAAGCCATTTCTTAATGTCTTCATCTACTAAAGCTTGTGGAATCATATTCGATTATCCCGCTTATTAGTATTTTAGCATATTGTTAACAGCTTTGTAAGCTTTCAATCTAACTTCTTCTTCTAATTCAATAGTGTGCTCAGAAGTTGGATTTTCTATTGCTATAAGTGTTGTATAAAGGTCATTTCTTTTCATACTAACACAGATCATGTGACTATCTTGAAAACTTAGATGAGGATATTCAACTTTCATTCTGTCTATAAACCCTTGTTCAGTAAGAAATAAAATTTTGTGTCCATTCTTTGATTCTTTTGCGTACCTGTGCATATCTCCTGTTCCACCAGCTAGATCAACCTTCTGAATTATTTCAGGTCTGCATTCAAGATGAGCGAAAGTTTTTACTTCTGGATCTTCAAGGATTTTATCAAATCGTTTTTCTGTAAAAGCATGATGAGTGCGACAGAAACCTTTTTCCCAAGTAATGATATTCTTTCCAGTAATCTTGGCTAAGTTCACTCCCATATTATGGTCAGGAACAAAAATGATTGTATCTGATTCTAGCTTTTCTATTATTCTTTTTGCATTTGCAGATGTGCAACAGATGTCTGATTCAGCTTTAACTTCTGCGGTAGTGTTTACATAACAAACAACAGGAACCCCTGGGTGCTTTTCTTTCAGCTTCATAACGTCTTCTCCTGTTATAGAATCTGCTAAAGTACAATCTCTTCCCTTTTGAGGTACATAAACAGTCTTTTCTGGATTGAGAATTTTTACTGTTTCTGCCATGAAGTCGACACCACAAAACATTATTGATTCTTCCTCGATTTCAGTAGCTATCTTAGCTAAACCTAATGAATCTCCAACTACGTCAGCGATACCAAAAATAATTTCAGGAGATTGATAGGAATGAGCTAAGATTTTGATACCCTTCTCTTTTTTTATCGTATTAATTCTCAATGTGAAAGGAGCTAATTGTTCACATACTTCTTTTGTCCACCCCAGTTTATTCAGCTTGGAATAAAGACGCTCAATTTCATTATTTAGTTTTTGTTGATTCTGAACTGGGATTTTTAGTGCGTCTTCTACTATAACCATTACAATCGGAATGGTTTTTGTTGAATTCTATTTAAAGAATGTTCGCTTAAGGTAAAAATTGAATGAGAAATAACAAAGCTCCTATTCTTAGCCTCTGTAATAAAGAAATTCATCGTCTAGCTAAGCTAAATGAAGCAAATATTGCCCATATATTTCTTCCAAAGTCTTGATTTTTACCTTTAGAAGTTCCCTAAGTGATTTTTATGTATTGGCAATATGTATTTTCAGAATACATTGAAAGTTGAGATTTTAACAATGTTTTTTCTAAAAATAGTAGTCGTCAAATACTATATAAATAGACCAACAATAATATAAAGCTAGTAGAAAAATCCGAGTAGAGAAAATGAAAATCGCTTTGTATGTAACTGAAAATAAGAACTATGTTGAGTTTTCCAATACTATCAAAGAGATTATTCAAGAAATAGCTCCAGGAACAGAAGTCATAGACATAAGAGATATTGAGCTAAACCAAGAAAACTGGCAGAATGAATTAAAAAGATTCTCGTTGAATAACGCTGATTTAGTTATTACTGTTGGAGATACTGGAACTTTTCTTAGAGCCATTTTTCTGAGTAGAAAATCCTCTCCTGTAGTTGCTGCTTCCTCTGAAAGATTGAGTTTCTTTACTGAAATAGCTCCCAACAATTTAAGAGAAAATCTCAACTTGATACTTAACGATAGATTCTTTATTGATGATTATACTAGGGTTGAAATTCAAGGAGCTATAAACAAAATCCCTATACCTGCTTTAAATGAAATCGCTATCTTTCCAAGAGATTCAGCTTTACTAATGAATTACACTATAGTTGTAGATAATAACGTACTCTACAGAGGAAGAGCTGATGGGATTATCATTTCAACAGCTCTTGGAAGTACTGGATACGCACTTTCATCAGGGGGTCCCATAGCTTTTGGTAATCCTGATATTCTTATCGCTGTTCCTGTAAATCCATTGAACAAAGATCACATCCCTCTTGTAGTTCCTTTAGAATCTGAAATTAAAATTGTTAATATGAAATCAAGATCCCCAATAGAAGCTGTAATTGATGGACAGATTCGAGTGAAACTGGAAGAAGAAGTAATCGTTAAGCAAGCAATTTCTGATGTCAAAATAATTAGATTTCATTCAAGGAAAAATATTCTAGCAAAACTAAGAAATAGATTGGTTGAACTAGATTTAAGACATTTAGAAGGTGTACCTCCATCTGCCAAATATATCTTCAAACTACTATTAACAGAAGGAGAAATGACACAGAAAGAACTCATAGAAAGTACAGGCTTACCAAATAGAACCGTGAGAAATGCTTTGAACATCCTAAAAGAGAAGGGAGTAATTAGTCAAAGACCACATTTAAGAGATGCGAGACAATCGATTTATTTCGCTTCTTAATTATTGTAGAATGTGCTTGCACAATGATGCAGTACAACAATTTTTATCTTGTTGATAAATAAAAAACAAAATCTCTTGATGCTTTCGTTTTCTTGAGTTTTAAGACATAATAATAGAAATTCAACTAAATTTGTCGGGAAATGTTTAAATAAAATCTCTTACTTTGGTAGATAGAAATCTAGAATAGCAAGGGGTACTTGTTTTACTAGATTTCTTATTAAAAAGTAGTGAGAATTATGTCAAGAAAAAAGCAGATTATAACTTTTACAGCAATATGTCTTATGCTTTTGACTGTTTCAATGGTTTATACTCAAGGTCAGATTGTCGGTAATCAAACTGAAAGTATGTTATTCACAAATCCTGGAGATTTTTTACCAAAACGTATAGCAATTCTATTTGATCCCGTGAATCCAAATACAATGGAAACTGCAAGAGCAATTTATGAAACAATCAAATATCTGTATTCAAATGTACAGATGTTAGCGGTATACACTCCCGATATGTTCTTTGATTCTTTCAAAGAAGATTACTGGATCAGACTTTATGTTTTCGATACTAATCTTGAAGGTCTAGAAACAGCGGGAGGGACAATCCAATGGAAGAAAATTGGAAGATATTATGAGACTTATGAAAAGTGTCATCACATTGCAGTTTATGGGAACGCATATAAAGTTTCAAACATGGTAGCTAGTTCAAACTGTTATTTTGAAGAAAAAGAAAAGATGGATGTTCGAACAGGCTATCTTCATGCAATTTGGTCCCTATCACAGATTTTTATGAATCACAAGAAAGAAATCTATAGGGAAATTGGAGCAAACTTCCAAGAAGTAGCAATACAATATTTCGCAACAGAATTTGAAGATTTAATTACTGCGGAATTTGATCCTCAATATAGTTTAGGCGAAGATGATCCTGTAGAAGCTATGAGAAGAATTGACAAATTTAAAGAGACACATCCCGATCAATTAGCAAAAGTCCACCCAGAAACGGGAGAACTTCTTGAACCAACTGCAGTGATTCCAAATTATGATCCAGCTCTTGATTTGAAACCAAGATTGGATGCTGAAGAGAATGAAGATATTATCCTTACAGATTTTCCATCTTTGTCTTCTATTACAGGATCTGCTGGAGATATAATTCAGTTGCTGCTGGATCTTGTAGGTGTTGATATTCCTGATGGAGTAATCACAGTAGGACAAGAATTTGCGAGCTCAATTCAAACTATAGTTAATGAAATACCCAAGATTATAGGACTGATTAAAGATCCTAGTGCAAGTAGCGCATTAGAATTATTCTTTGATGTTTTGAAATCTGCTTTTCCATCATTAGAAAAATACAAGCCTTATTTTGATATTGCAACAAAAGCTATTTTTGCGATTCAAGAAGGACCTGCTGGTATCTTAGGATTAATGGATGATTTACTGTTATTCATGATACCTGAAAATGCTTCGAGTTTTGTTACTGACATCGTTAATATGTTAAATCTCACTACTGAATTTTACGATGGTTTATTTGAAGCTGAAAAGTGGTCAGATTATTTAATGAAACATCTAAATAAGCAACTTATTTATCAAATAATATGGAAAGTTGCTAACCTCGTTGGGGGAGCTCTTAACAATACAAGTACAGTTGAAACAATAACTGAAATGTTTGCGATTGGAATAGAAATTATCTCCACAAAAAACTATACAGCAGTAGTCAGAGATATAATTCCATATTTGGGAGAGAAACTCCTGGGAGGAAGCTTAGATGATGATGCTTCAACATTATTTGATATTCTAGGTATTTTATTACAGATGGGATTAGGAGCTGCTGGGATCTTGGAAGTGGACTTTGATGAAAGTGCTCAAGACTTATTTGAAGCATTATTCCCCGATGTTGATTTCACATTGCAAAATGCTAAGAATGCAATTGACAATCTCATCGAAATTACGAAGAATATGGTAGAAGAATCAGTAACGGATTATAGCACAATTTTAGGGCAAGTAGAATCAGTTATATCTAGTATAGATACACTCTCGACATCTGTTGATTTGTCAGCTGCAAAACGCACAGTTATAGCTAAATGTATCACTCTT
>JAGLTP010000061.1 GCA_023135215.1 Candidatus Heimdallarchaeota archaeon | reverse complement strand
GGATTTGATAGATTAATCCATCCATTACATTACCTTCAAGTATAATAAATGAGAAATCTGGAAAAATGTTGTTGATTAGTGTTGAAGATACATATAATTCTTGATAACTATATCCAGTCATCATTTCAAACATCTGATTAGCAAAAAGAAACGCCCCTTTTGAATCAACTGAAGCTATTCCTGAGGAGATGCTCTGAAGGATTTTTGTTGATTCTTTAGATTCGAGATTCCTCATCTTCTGATGATTTGCATTCTTCAAACTAATATGGATTACTGGTAGAATTTCTAGAATTTCATTAATAATCTGTTGAGCATCGAAAGGAGGTCGATTAATAGGAATTTCTAGCATGAATTCTAAAGAATTCCATAAGACATACGGGCAATAGATTGTTGGTATGTTTTTTCTTAATGAAATGGATCTTTTTCTAAAGACTGGCTCAGTAATTGAATAAATTCTAGAAATGAGTTTTTCATCCAAAATTGCAATAGTTTCAGGTTTTTCAGAACTTCTATTATAAGCAATTATTCTATCTTCTATTTTATCAACAACATAGAAAGAACAATTTTCACAATTGTATATATCAAACAAAAAATTGAATACTTTTTCTACAACATCAGAAATGGAAGAAACTTCTGTTAAGGTGTAAAAGAAGCTTAAGAATGACCTAGTTTTGTTGTCAGAGCTCTGTAGATTTTCTCGTTTGTGTTTGGTAATAGTGGCTGAGTTCATCAAAGCGATCACACTTTACATTCATATTCGATTTAGAATTCCCATTTAATTGAGTCAATTATATTCTTTATTGTATCCTTGTCTATTTTTAATTCTCTTTTCATTCGGGATAGAACTTCGAAAAACAATGTCAATCCAGTTTCTCTAGCTATGCTCTGTTCATCATCCTGATCAGCATATAAGATTGCATAATAATCTCCCTTCTTTAGCATATGAACCACATAATTGTCAATGTTTATAGATGGTAAGGAATCAATCATTTTCAGCGAATGAGCACGGAATACTTGCTTTACATCTTGAATTTCAGTTTTCTTTTCATTTTCGATGAATATCTCATCAAATATAGGTTCAAGTCTGTCATCCAAAATTTCAAAAGAATAGACATTCGCAGAAGGTTTAGCTTCCATTCTTCTCTTGATAGATTGAGATAACCATGTCCAACATTCTTTGATATTTTTACCGGATACACTCGATGTTTCAAAGATTCGAAAACTTTTCAGCGGTGATTCACTGAATTTTGTAAGATCAAGTTTATCTACTATTTCTTCTAGACTGAGTGAGTCTTCTAAGTCAGATTTGTTTGCAAAGAAAGCGAAGTTCGCGTCTTTAGGTATCCATTCTTCTACTTTCCACAACC
>JAGLTP010000609.1 GCA_023135215.1 Candidatus Heimdallarchaeota archaeon | reverse complement strand
ACAAATATCTGGATTTAGGAATAGATGTAGCTGTGGGAACAGATGGAAATGCTTCAAATAATGACTTAGGAATGATAGAGGAGCTTACTACTACTGCAATGTTACAAAAGTATCTAGCAAATGATCCAAAGGTCATGAAAAATGCTGAAGTTTTGAAGCTAGGAACAATAAACGGAATGAAAACGTTAGGAGTAGAAACAAAAGGGATATCTGAAAAATCAATAGCAGATATATCTATTCTTTCATTGGAGAAAAGTCATTGGTGGCCACAAAATGATCCATTATCAAATGTAATCTACTCATCTTCAAGCTCGGATGTAACAGATATGATAGTAAATGGAAGATTTGTATATTTGAATAGAGAACATCAGTTACTTGATAAAGAGAATATAATCGAAAAGTGTTCATCTATTGCTTACAAAATACTTACTGAAATGGGAAAATAGAAAAGGAATTAGGTGTAAAGCTTATTGGCAATGAAGAATCTAGCCCTTTACTGAAATAGATGTTGAGGATCTTGAGTTCGGAGCCACCATCCTCCGTTTTTAAGTTAAATTAATTACATTTAATTTATTGTCCCTTTTTTTCTTGTGGTCTTTTAGTAATTCCCTCTAATTATGTAGATAACAAACTATAAGTGATGCATGATGTACGACCCTGACGGCGATGGCGATGAAGATATCTTACCCCCTATGTGGCAACCTTAGCCACATATTTCTTTCTATTTTTTTCCCACTATCAAAGAAAACTGCAAAAAAACTGCAATAATTTTCATCACTTTTAATAAATTAGTAATTAAGATTGATTTAAGGGTGGTTTATTTGTCAATAGAAGATGTGATAAATAAAATAGATAATATTGAGTCTGATAATGATTTAGCGGTAATTGAGAAAATCATAAGAGTAATTGCTTCAAACCATCGAACTCTTGAAATTTATGAATTATGCGAAAAAGTAATTGAGAAATGCTTATTATTGGACAATAAGAGGTTGCTAGTTAATTTATATGGTTATCAAATATCAATCATTTATAATTTTAAAAACAAAATTTGTATTGCATCACGCTTAATTAACAAGATGATTCATATTTCTAATGAAATCAAATATGAAGAAGGCTCAGCGTGGGCATACTCCTATATATGGTATATTGAAAAATATAATGGAAATAAGCGTAAAAGTGTTCAAGCATTAAACAAAACAATTGGAATTTAAAACCAAATATCGCATTGTGATGAATTCATTTATCACTTTATACAATATTCACATGGTGTAGAAAGATGGATGGAAAGTAATGATGATAGTAGCGTATTAATTTTTGAAGAATGTGAGAATTTTATTACAGAAATGGGTATCATCGAAGCCTTGCTCAATCACTTTCGATGTTAATTGTTATTTACCTTCAAACCCAAAACAAAAGGAATGCATTGAGGGTTTCAAAAAAGCTTTATAAAAATATATTAATTGATGATAAAATACCCTATGATATCAAAGGATATGCAAATTATTTTATTGGAATAAACTACAAACTTCAATCCAGTTTAGAAATTGCTGAACACTATTTTGCAGAAGCTAATGAGATTTTCGCAAGAGCTTTCAAAAGAAGCATATATTCTGTATACTATGTTCCATCACTTTCTCATCTTGCAGTTGTTAAAGCGTTAAAAGGAAAAATTGTACAAGCATTAGAACTCATTAAAAAAGTTGAGATTTTATTGCAAGATAAATTTGTCATTAAAAACTTGGATTCTATTAGTAAAAGACAAATAATACATTCTTTTAATCTTGTAAAATTCTACGTTAACTCTCGTTTAACAGATTTTGATCCTAACAGTCATTCCAACCTAATTCAGGAAATATATGCTGGAATAGATTCAAATTATAGTAACGCAACTATGCTAACCGAATTCTTATTGAATTCTCAAATCTCAAATGATCAGTTAAAGAAATTAAAACAAATAAATAATGCAAGCATTGAAAGAATTATGCATATAATTAACTATTTAACTGAAAAATATAAGTGTGAAAAGGGAACAAGTGAAAAAGAACGATTTTCCAATTGCGTTAATGTGTTGCAAAGTAGTATTGGCATAGAAAAAATGACTTTTATTGAAAAAGTATACATTGACTTGCTAATTGCACAATCACTCTTCTCCCTTCAAAGGTATTCTGAAATTTACCCTCTTCTTAAGAAATATCAAAATAAACTTAATAGAATAGAGGTTTTGGAAATTCGAATCTTTATGGAGGCATTTATTCAAATTGGAGCTTTCAAAACGGGTAATTGTATGGGGCCTGCTCTTCAGTATATAGCGATAAAACGATGCAGACAAAATAGTTTCTCCAACCTGGAAACAAATTTACTGAGATATTTAGATTTACAGAGAGATGATATTTTGGTTTATTACTAACCATATTACTTTTATTCATCCAACCTTCATTTCTTTCTTTTGTATCCCTGAAACTCAAACTGCCAAAAAGCGTATCCTTCTGAGGCAGATCTTAACTCCGTAGCGATTTGTAAGGAAGATTCAACACTTATTTTCCCTGTTATTATTGTCCTTGAAACTAGATGTTCAGTATTATCTATATTACTGCCAAATCTCTGCACTACAGTTAAAACTGGACCTAGATAATGAATAGGAGTATTTATCGAAAATGAGTAAATGGGTTCATAGATTCCAGGATTTGCACTCATAACTGTTTCATGTAATATATTTCTCACTAATGGAATTACAATTTCATATCGAAGAGAATCAGGTGACAATTCCTCTATTTCTTCCACAACCATTGTTATATTCCTTATTGGAAAGCCTTTCAGTGGACCTTTAAGTACAGCGTTTTGAAATCCAATTTTTAATAAATCAAGAATTTCATTATTCTTTTCTTCTGTATCAACAAAAAGACAATTCTCTCTATAGTCCGAGTATATACAACCCTCCTCAAGTTCATTTGTAGGTTTACATTTAGCTGTAATTTTCAATAGGTTCAGATAATCATTTTTTACTAGTTGGACTTCTTTTTCTATTTGTTCAGCTAAACTAACTTCAGGATCTGACACTTCAACATTAATACCTGCTTCTTCAATCTCTCCAACAATGATTTCCAATTGTAGCTCACCTATTCCATGGATTTTCATTTCTCCTGTATTTTCATCGGTTGTATATTGGAAATTTGGTTTAATAAGAGATAAAATATCCATCATTTTTTGCATTTTGGGTATATCTGAAACTCTACGTGGTTCTATGCGTCTAGATATAACTGATTCTTGAAGGTAAGGTATTTGCTTGAATAATATGTTTGGGAAATCAGTTTCATTATCCACAAATGTATCTCCAATTTGGATATCCTTCAAGCCAATTAGAATCGCTATGTTACCCGCACTTACTGAATCCATTTTGATAAGTGATTGCCCTTTATAGATGCATACTTGCTGGATTCTAGAAGCTTCTCCTGTCCGTCTATTTTTAAGAACAGTACCAGATTTTACTGTTCCAGAAAAAACTCTTGTAACTGCAATAATACCCCTATTATCTTCATATAGTAATTTGCCTAAGCACAAGATGGAAGGACCTGAATTATCACAATTAATAATGGCATCTCTTGCTTTTTTGTCAATGAATTGAATAATATACTCATAACGCTGTTCTTGAGCTTTTTTAGGATTTCCAATATTCTCTATTATAGCTATCATCACAGCTTCTTTTATTGGAAAACTAGCTTTAAGCTGATCTAGATCGTCGTTTTTGTGTAATTTAATTATCTTGTCAAACTGAGGAATTACACTTGAATATTTCGAAATTGCCCATCCATGAAGAGCGGCTCCTATTATGACAGTTCCCTCTTCAAAACTAATTTTCCACTTTTTCTTAAATGGTTTAGGAGCATATTGGTTGATAAGTTCACTAACCATTTGAATAATATTATTTAATCTAGTTTCAATCTCTTCTTTTGGTAGTTTAAGTTCATTAATTAAACGATCAATCTTATTGATGAAAAGAATCGGTCTTAAACATTCATTCATTGATTGCTTAATAACAGATTCAGTTTGTGCCATTACTTGCTCTACTGCATCAACAACTATAATCACGCCATCAACAAGTCGTAATGCTTGAGAGACCATACCTGAAAAGTCCACATGCCCTGGTGTATCAACTAGATTAATTAAATACTGTGAATCATTATAGTCATAATTAAAGGAAATATTAGCTGTTTTTATCGTAATTCCTCTTTTTTGCTCTTCTTCAAGGAAATCCAGAGCTCTTGCACTTCCAGCCATAGCTTTTGAAATAAGTCCTCCAGCTTGGAGTAAGTGGTCAGAAAGAGTAGTTTTTCCGTGATCTACGTGACTTACAATGCTAACATTACGTATGGTTTCTTTGTTTTTCATTGAAGAATAGATTTGATTAATGTACTTACTCATTGATGTTTGTCCATTGTTATTAATAATTTAAAGATTTATCCTCATGTTTCTTTTATCAATAACATAACTCATTATCGTTAATGTTTTAAGTACAAGACAGTATTATGGTATAATAAATAGTACAATCAATATTGAGTAAAAGAAATTTGATTAAAATTGGTGAGGTATGTTCGATGTATGAAACAAAAGTTCCTGGAACAAGATACACTGTTGAATTGATTAATGTAAAAGGACAATGGATGATTCAAATCAAACTTGTTGATGTCGTTGAAGCTAGTGTTGTCGTGAAAGACATTAGTGAGAGAGGAATCCGTGAGAATATCAAATCTGTAGTTTCAGAGGTTAATTTGTACATAAATGATTTTATGCTTGATCAGATTACTAAGGAAATTACAGAACAAGCTCAAATATTATTCAAAGAAGTAGTAGCAACAGCTTCGAGAGAAAGCCATGAAGAGATGACTGCTGTAGAAGAAACAATAATCCAGATGGTTAAGCGTATCGAAGTATTAGAGCAGAGAATTCAAAGACTAGAAAGTCTGCTTTCAAACAGTGAAAGCCCTTCTCCTTGAATTGTTTTCCATTTCTTCATTTTCTTACTAAAACGAAATCTTCTTAAAACCTTCTAAACTTTTTTCTCTAAGGTGAAACGATGGCTCAACGAGCTAGAATTAGATTAATAGGAAACGATCCCCATTCAATACAAAAGATATGCAATCAAATACAAAAGATTGCAGAAAGAACAGGAGTACGTATAAGAGGGCCTATTCCACTTCCATCAAAACGTATTGTTCTGCCTGTGCGTAAATCTCCATGTGGTAATGGAACTGCAACTTATGACCATTTAGAAATGAAGTTGCATAAAAGAATTATCGATATGGATGCAGAAGAAAAAAGCATGAGGCTTTTAATGAGGATTCATGTTCCTGAAGATGTACATATCGAGATAGCCATTGAAAGGAAGTAATAATCCCTATCCTTTTTCAGAAATTAATTATGTTTTTAATATAATCTAGAACTATAATTTGTATTCTGGATAGAAATTTCTTATTAACAACAAAATACCCTCTGGACTAGTAAAATTCTTATTTGCGTAGATATAATCTCTACAGAAGTCAATCATCTGATTAAAATACTCCTTGATTCGATGCTCTGGTATAAGTATATTATGGGGGAAAAATAACTCCCCTTTGAAGATTTTTGAATGTAATAAGTCTCTTAAAGCTACAAGTGAGGTTTTGGAAACATCTTTTCCGATATTAAATAGGATGTCTTTAAATGATTCATAAAAGGAATCAACAATTTTCATTTGATTATTCATTATTTGAAATAAACAAGATACATGCTTATGGGGGTTCTCTCTGGTATTCAGGAAAATATACCAAAAATGGTTTTTCGGTAAAACATCCACTGATTTAACACAAAAATCTGTGTTTGTTTCTTCACCTTCAATCTTGATGATAGAACCTTTTGTTAATTGATTAACCTTCAGTGTTTTTTTTGCGTCTCCAATCTTTTGAGTAGTTATTGAACATTGTATTTCCTTATTCGGGGGAAGGAATAACTCAATTCCTAAAACAGTTTCATCAAATTTATCATCAGTAGATATCACTAAACCTGTTATTGTTTCCATTTTACCTAGTTTCTTTTTAAAGTAACGATCAATTTTGAAAACTGTGCTAGCGCTGCCAAACTTGCCTTCTGTTACAACAATTTCACCTTTCTTGTTTCTTATACAGAAGCCATTCTTGATTATAAGATCTAAGCCAACAATTATATTTTTTGCAAACTCTGAATTTTTTAATTTGTAATTGTGGATTTTGTTTTCAACCTTTACTTTACCGTATGTCCCCCATTGACTGAAATGAACGGATACAATTTCTCCTTCCAAGGAATCAATTGTTTTTCCTGGTTCTAGATAAAAAGATTGTTGGGTATTACCTATATTCATCATAAGTTAATTGAAAGAATAATATAAAAACTCGCGAATGTTGTTAGGAAATTTTTTCATAATTCAGCTAGTTCAATCAATTTAACATTCTTCGAGGAATCTTTAAACAGATCAGATATTAAGATTTTGAGCTCTTTGGAGATTTCAACAGAATCTATTGAACTGATTTTAATAGATTTATATTCATTTTTAGTGATAAATTTATTCACTTCTTCTTTTGCCTTTTCCATTATTTCCACAGTTAAAATCTCAGAAAAAACAAATTGGCTGAAAGGATAGGTTTCCGCTAACTCTATTGGAACAACTCCAATAAATGGTAAAAAGATGACATAATCAGTGTCTTCTATTCTTTCTTTCAGCATCTTCCTGATTTTTATGTTTGATTTTATGATTTCCAAAGGACTTTTATTACCAGAACAAGCGAGAATAACTAGATTAGAACTTCCCGGTGTATAATTTTTTAGTATTCTTTTCCTCGCTCTTGTAAGTTCAGGACGATAAAACGATTTTTCGTCATAGATTTTTAGACCTATTTGTTTTGTTATAGGCGTGGATATTTCCCAAAAATCTTCTTGAATTTCTTCAGTTAAATATTGAAAAGCTTTGTATAAATAAGGATGAGATCGTGCTCTCAATTCAAGTAGTTCCCATAACCTACCTTCTTTTAATGCAACATGTATCCGTTTTATTTCAGCTGCAGAGACATATAGATTGTGCAAAGACAAGTTCCTAATTCTTGTTTTTTCTTCTTCTTCCAACAATTCTTTAGGCTTCCATTTAGAACAAATTTCACAAGGACATGGAAAATCGAATAAGTCAGTAAGATGATATGTACCTGATGTAGTCATATATCTTCCCTCTTTTGCATACAAAACATAAGCTGCACTATCGAAAGTGTCACAACCAAGAGCTACTATAAATGGAAAAATCATTGGATGCCCAGCACCAAATAAATGAAAAGGCACATTATGGGGAAGTAAACTCCTTGCTTCCTTTATCATAGCAAAAAGTGAAACATAATCATATTGTGCCATGATGGGTACCACACTTCCAAGAGCATGAAAGCCAAAATTGTCTAGATACCCTCTGCTGGTAATCTCCTTAATGTACTCATTAATTAATTGAACATTCTTCCCTCCTTGAATTGGTAAAGTCCAAATTACTTCCTTTGTTCTTTTTACGAAATCAAAGGACATTTTAATTCGATTAATGGTTTCCTCCATCTTTCCCTTAGCTTGAAGATACGTGTCTGTTGGAGGTGTTGGAACATCAAGTATAACTCCAATATCAGTCTTAAGATCAGTTTGTATTTGAAGAGATTGTATTGGACTTATATCGGCATCTCCATAAGCTAAGATTTGATATGCACCGCTGTCCATCATAATATTTCCTTCAAAACCCATGTGTTCATGAATACTTTTTATCCCATCGGGCATTCCATAACGTTTTAAGAATAAATATGCGCTTGTAATTATAAAATTGAACCCGAATTTCCTGTACATTTCTTCTGCTGAAATTATGTTGTTTTTTGGATCTAATACAGGAACAAGTGTAGGTGTTGTAACTTTGCCTTTTGGTAAATCAAGGATTCCTAACCTTCCATGTAAATCTGAAGCTATAATGTCATCCATTTTACAAACCTACGTTACACTAAAAAGAGTAAGAAAAAGGTATCTTTAACTTTGCTATTAATCTTTTTCTGCTTTATATTTATCAAATATTTTGCGGATTCTTTCTGCAATTGGTCCTGTTCCTTTAACACCTTCTTCACTTACAGTAAATCTATCTAAGACTTGAATAATAGCTGCCTCTTCGATGATTTTAACATTCTGAGGTTGGAACATTTGAGCAAGTTCACTAGCTAAGCCACTTAAATCAAAGGGTTCTTCTGCTAAAGTGATTTCAACAATGTTTGGACCGGTAATAAATACTCTAAAATAGCTTTCATCTTTGCTATTTGCTTCTGCTAAAACTACATTAAGAGAGCTGTCTTGAATACCACGTAGAACACCCGTGTATATCTTTTCACTGTTCATAGTAACCTTGACTCTTTTATTTATAAGTCCGCTAAGTTCTAATAGAAACTCACGATTTGGGTTTGCTGGCATATTTAATCAAAGCAAGCTCAAAGTATTTATAAAAAAAGGTTATGAATGTAGAGTTTAATTATTTATTATGTTTACTGGCTTGTATTTGTTGATGAACTTTATTTTTCATTCCTTTATGAACAACAGTAACAATTGGACATACATCAAAACAGTGATTACAATTCGAGCATAATTGTTCACTAACGAAAATAATGTTATTTTGAAAAGAAATTGCTTCATATTCACATTTTCCTTTACATAAGCCACAACCAATGCACCCTAATGCTCTTAAAATAGTATATATAAAAATGTTAATTGTCTCTTGAATCATGTCGTTTGTAAGTATCTTTTGTTTTTTGAAATTAATTTTAAAAGTACCGTCAGAATATACTAAAATAGATCTATTCTTATTTGAAATTCGAATAAAGTTCAACCTCTTATTATATTGAACTCTTCCCAAGATAGGCAGAAAATTTACTGTTTTATTTAAATTTACTGTTTCAGAAAAAGTCCCTATAACACTAATAGGTTGGGTTACACAATCACTAGTTTCAATTTGTAGCGATGAAAGTGTTATATCTTTTGAGGTTTCCATATATTCCTTTTTATTAATTGATAAAGCTGATAAAATTTTTTTTGGCAGTTTCTTGAATCTCCAAAGACCATATTTCCAATAGTCTTCTGGTAACATTCTTCTATCTCTCCATTTTTCTACTGCATTATACAATCGTTCATGAAGCTCTGGATGATTATTTCTTAACATCTCGAACTGAGCCATATCTGATGATGGACATACCCAACATCCAATTCTTTCATATCCAACATCATAGAGGGGATTATAGGGAAGTTCTTTCCATAATATGTATAACCAAATCATGAATGCAGTCCATTCTTGGATAGGGGAAACATTAATTTGATTCGGTATGTATTGATTTTCCCAAATATCTGATATTGCCCTTCTAAATGATTCGTATCTTCTTTGCCCTACAAAACTTATACATTTGCCATTATTAAATTCTTGACTGATAGCTTTTTGGATCGGAGCCAATTTTGCAAACTTACAACAATGTCTAAAATCTCTTCCTGGAGGTCCAAATTTGTCAAATGCTTCCCAAAATAATTCTGATGAAACTTCTTCTGTGATTAGTTGATCTTTAAAACCTAATTCCACACTGGAATCTTTTACGTATTTTACTGTTTCAGGAAATTCAATTCCTGTATCAACAAACATTACTTTATATTCATTTTTTGAAAAAGCTTGTTGTATTATAGATAAAGTTACGAGACTATCTTTTCCTCCACTGAACGAAACCAACATCGGTAATCTAAGATCGTTTCTAATCTTTTGCACAAATTCTATGCTCTCATTTTCTAATTTTCGTAACCCTTCTATATTATATTTTACAATATCATTCCAAGAATATTTTTTCTTCGTTGGTTTGAATGCTTCTTTCACGGAAAGATAATTCTTAGCAAAAACTCCCTTTTCCTTATTCTTTCTCTCATTTTCATCAATTCTCGCAATTCCCCCAGCAATAATGTTCTCTTCCTCATCAATAACTGCTATATAATTTCCATTTTCAATCCCCTCATCAGCATCTAAAACACCCGGAATTAGAATATTTGCACCCTGAATAATCTTCTCTTTTGCTCCAGAGTCTATTTTGACCCAATTTTTTGTTATTTTACCTTCAAGTAGTGATAAACCATTAGAGTTGAGTTTAATTATCCATTTGCTTCTTAACAAATCATATCTGCGAATTCCTATGCTTTTTCCAAATAAGATAATTTCATCCATTTGATCTTCAGAGCCAAGATGATTAAGAAGAATAATATCGTCATCTGTAAAAATTTCACTCCCTTCTCCAAAGTTCTTTTTGATTAATTCTTGAATTTCTTTAACCTCATTTATCTTTGCAGGTCTCACATCAAAAGGAGGTGTTAGAGGTAACAGGTCAATTTTATTTGCACAAGCAGGACAAATGTGTGTTTGTATAACAGGGAGATCACATTCATAGCAATAAAATAGAGTATTTTTTCCTAGATAGGGAATATTTTTTTTAGATCTTTTTTTTGAAGGTGAAATCTTTTATACCCCCCATTATGTCTCTCTAAGCAGTCTCATTAGAACTCTTGGGATTTGTTTATAGCTTGTTACTTCGGAATATTTACCTTTTCCTAGTCTTGCTAAATCTTTACAAACTCTTCTCCCCCAATCGTGTTTGCTTGGTAATGAAATTACATGAAGCTTAGGGAAATACCTCAGATAAGGTCTGGGATCTCCCCCTCTATTGAAAGCTCCATCAGTTATTAGGACACCAAATTTGTTTCTTCGCTTAATTTTATCGAGCTCTAAACCTGCAAATCTTAAGCCTTCAGATATATTTGTATATCCTGCACTTTCGCTCTCCAAAATTCTATTTACTAACTCATCAGTTTTTATACGCTCTCGAATTCTTTTAATTGTATAGGCTTTTGTATTGAAAATAACTACACTGTAGTTATCTCTTGCTAGATTGTAAGCCATAACTGCAACAGTTAACGCAGCAGTAGTAAACCTTTCACCATAAAGAGAGCCTGATGTATCAAAAATTAATACTGCAGTTTTTGTTCTCGCTTTTCTTTCAAGACTTACTATATCTTCTGTATTCAATATTCTACTTCTATTTTGTAGAAATCGTTCCAATGTTTCATCAATATCAAATTCATCTAAACCTACTTCATACTCAGTTTGTTCAAATACTTCTCCTCGAATACCTTGACTTGTAATTCCAAAAGCAGTAGATAAGATAACTTGTCTTGCTAGTCTTCGAAACACTGGTTTCATTCTATCATCAAGTGCGGTTCTCAGCATGAAAAACAATTCTGGAGCACTGCTGTCTCCTCTAGATGCTCGTCTAGAAATTAATGTATAACCCTTCTTTGAGTCTAGTGCTTCTGCAACAGCAAATTTGTTTGATATAGCTAAACCCTGAATTGCAGGCATATTATCTACATCTAATGCAAGCTCTGTTTGTTTTTTAATTTCGTAATAATTCATACCCTCTGATAAGCTAGCGTAAACAGAAGGATTTCTTTTACCTGAGACAATTTCAGCTTCCAACAATCTGTTTTTATCCATTTTTCCTCGAAAGACAAATGGACGCTGTAACTCTTCTTTATACAGATCTCCACTACCCTCATCTAGAAAAAATCTGTATCTTTGAATGAACTAATAACTATGGATTTTATCACATCTTCTATTAGGCTTTCAACACCGTCTTCTAATTCGATCTTTGTTGCCAAAGCCATTATTGAACCATCAATCCATGATTCCATATCATTAACTTCTAGAAAACGGATAATAGCTGCTAAATCAATAGCTCCTCTAATAGAAGAACCTCTTCTTAAATCAGGCCAATCTCTGGTTTGTCTGATTATCTTAACAGCCATTTTAACAATCTTCTCGTCCTTAATTCCTGTTCTAACACGAACAATATTTTGTTCTTCTTCTTCAAGTTGATATTGCAGTCTTATCCAGACAAATCTGTCTCTTAGAGCTTCACTTAATGGTGTTGTTGCTACAAGCTCTGCTGGGTTCATTGCACTTATTATGAAGAATCCCTCTTTTGCTCTAACATCTCCAAGTTTTGGGATAATAATTATTCCCTCGTCCATTGCTCCCAATAAAACGTTTTGAGTGCCTTCTGGCATTCTGTTTAACTCATTTAAGAAGAGTATAGCTCCCTGTTGCATTGCTTTAGTTAGGGGTCCAGTAACAAATGAATCCCATGAATAACCTTTTTCAATCACCATAGGAGGATCAAAATGACCAACTAATTTTGCAGAACTATATCTCTCGTCTCCATCTACTCTCTCAAGATTCTGAGTAAAGTAGGAAGCAATTGCATTAGCAAGGGTTGTTTTACCTACACCCACATCTCCTTCTAGAAGAATGTGTCTATTAGCTAATTTAGCTGCTAAACCTTTTCTTAATTCACCATCTCTTCCAACAATATTATATTGTTCTTGAATCTCTTTAATCATCTCGTCGATGGTCTTATCTTGCATTACGACGCCTTCCATTGGAATACCTTTCCTCTTAATAGTTTATACACGCATTATAACAATAATCGTTTTTTACGAATTTTTAAATACTTTTAGATAATTGCGTAGTGCTCATTTTATGTAATTTCGGTTATCCTTACTGTTATATTTCGTAGTACAAATCAAGTACACAACTTTCTATTTTTTTGTATAAAAGAGTACGTTTTTGACAAAAACCATAATTATTTTTTAGTTATTAGAATTGCAGATTTTACATTCTTACCATAATCTGTGTCTTTCAAAAATGCTTGGCTTTTAGAAGTAAAATCTTCTTTGACTATTTCAAGTACAATTTTTTCATGAAAGATTTTTTCTATTCGTTTGACTATTTCTTCTCGTATAACTCCCCCACCTTCACCAACCTTTATTATGAAATCAGTTGTTTCAACATTAAAAAAGACCTTTATCACCTCTTTAACTGAGTCTACAGCAGAAAAAAACTCAGCAGTACCTAATATTAAATCACTATTTGCTACAACAGCAAAACCTATGGTTTTTCCTGGATCTATTCCAATTACAACTCTTTCAAACATTTTTTTATTGTTTTTAAGAAGAAAAAGATTCGAGTAGAGATAATAAGGATTAAACGCCTTAGGAATGAAGGTTTTTCTCTCAACAAATACTTGTTTTTCTGTTTCAGTTGTTATTATAATATCTGTATTCAAAGGTATTGAATCCCTAGGCAAAATGTGATTAGTTTTAATTTCTTTTATATCAGATAAGACTTCATTAAGAGTATACAAAAACCTCAAATTCTTAGTTGCAATTGTTACATTAATCACATTTAAACATTAAATAAAGATTAAAAAAGCTTTATCCATGCATACAAGAAAACCCAATCAGTTATTATATGAATAGAAACTGTACATGTAATCATGTGTAGATCATCCGTAAACTAAATCTTAATGAAAAGGTGTGTGAAAAAAATAAGCCAGAATGAAAATCTATCCGTTGGTATGAAGGCATATTTCGAAGATATAAATGAAAGTTTACAGGAAATCTATACTGTAGCGTCACAAGCTAGAGAAAAAGGTCTTGATCCGTCTTTAGAGGTTGAGATTCCAATAGCAAAGGATATTGCTGATAGGGTTGAGGGTTTGATAGGTCCAGAAGGGGTAGGAAAAAAGATTAGGGAACTTGAACAAAGTGGTCTTTCTCGAGAAGCAGTTGCTTTTCAAATAGCTGAAGAAATTTGTTCAGGAAAATTCATTCAGGGTGATAAAGAACATCTAGCTGAACAAGCTTTACGTACATCACTCGCAGTTATTACAGAAAGTATAACCGCTGCTCCTCTGGAAGGGATAGCAAAAGTAAAAGTAAAGAAAAACGACGACAATTCCAATTATTTAGCTGTTTATTATGCTGGACCAATACGTTCTGCTGGTGGAACCGCAGCAGGGATGAGTGTTCTATTAGCAGATTACATACGAAAAAAGTTGGCTATAGAAAAATATCAACCGTCTCAAAGAGAGGTTGAAAGATATGTTGAAGAGCTTGAATTATATAATAGAGTTAGCCAT
>JAGLTP010000608.1 GCA_023135215.1 Candidatus Heimdallarchaeota archaeon | reverse complement strand
TTTCTTTAGTTTCCTTTTTTTTGCATATTTCCAGTAAAGAGGTTATTTTTGGTATTTTACTTAGAAGAAGAACAAAGAGCTCTAAACTCTTGTCCCAATCTTTAAATTCGCACAGTTCGCAGAAATTGTTTATTGTATCAATAAGTAACTCATCTTTCAATGTGTCTTTTTCTTTGTTTAAATTAGTGAATATTTTAGAAATAGTCAAATATTTTCTAGATTCCAATTTCTCAGATTCTTTTATCAATTCGTTAATTTCCACATTCAGATTATCCTCTTTATTTATAATTGAGGAAAAAAGATGGAAGTATCTACTTTCAAGTATCTTTTCTTCTTCATTTAATTTTTGAGCAATTTTTATCAATCTCTGACTTAAGATCATCTTTTTTGATACCTGTTTATTTGTTAGTGAGAGAAATTCACCTTTGAGTTGTAACCATGCATATTGATAGTAAAAATCCTTCCAAAATCTTGTATCAATTCTTTCAAGGAATAGATCTATTACTTTGCCGAAAAATTCAGATAGGATTGAATTATCTAAATCAACTCCATAAGCGTGTCTGAGTAGTTTTGATAATGGTTCTAATTGCTCAGGTTCCCGAAGCGATAAATCGAAAATTGTGATGGGATCACTTTGGAAGAGTTGGAGAAAGTCATTCTCTCGAACAAAATCGTACTCTTTACGAAGAGTAGAAGCAATTTCAAGTAATTTAATTTTTAGCCCTCTGAATTGTTTATCTTCATTAAAGACGCTAAATATATTCAGCTGTGGTGGATTCTTTGCAAATATTAGATTAATTTTTGATGCTGGACAATTGACTGCTCTTTGAATCTTCAGTAGAATTTTCTCTATATCTTCAATATCATCAATTGGTTTTGCACTTGAATCTGTAATGACACCAATGACAGAATAGTAAGGAGAAACAGTGGAATGTAATGTTTGAGAGATATTTTTCTCAATTTTGAAATCCTCTCTCATCAGAAGATCTATTTGTTCATCTCCTATCTCAAATTGTAGAACGAAATGACACCTCTCCTCGTTTGAACTTAAACCATTTATTTCTATATATCCTTCCTTTTCATAGAATTGAGATGCTTTCTCAAGTATTCGCAGGAAATGAGAGTAAGAGGTGGAAGGAAAATTGTTTGTTGGTGCTTGAATAAGATTCAGGTTTTGAGTTTTGGTTGTACCTTTTATATTTACTGTAACAGATTCAATCGCTGAAGGATCGAATAAGGGATCAAATGGCACG
Organism: Candidatus Heimdallarchaeota archaeon; assembly: GCA_023135215.1. The sequence continues at coordinate 14,206 of JAGLTP010000608.1, read as the reverse complement.
AAATAAAAAATCAAACTTGTAATTTCTGTTCTTTTAAAAATGAGTAATGGTTCAATTTTCGCATATTTCTTTTCTCTAGCAAATTGGATAGCTTTGTCGACTAGATTAGTTGATTTGTCAAAATCCTCTATATTATAGAATGAATCAGCAAGTTTCAAACAAAGAAACAGGTATTTTTCTTCATCCATCCATCTTACAGATTGAAGAATAAGATCTGAGAACTCATGAAGTATTCTAGGTTCAACCATCATTAAAGATTTGGCGAATAAAGTATCTAAGTTTGGAATCAAATCTTTGAAAAGATGCGTAGAAGTTGCTATTTGTGATAAAACAGAATGAATATCGTTTTTAATTTCCTCTAATTCTTCTTCAGAATAAGATAAGGAAACTGAACTTAGAACCGTAAGAAGATAAACTATAGCCATAAACAAAGAATAAAGATCATCAGATTTTTCTTTTAATTTTTTAAACCAGAGAAGTGTAGCATCAAATCCCTTCTTGTAGTCATCTAGTTCCCAATATGATCGTGCTCTAAGCTCACAAATTATTCTTGAGTTTTCATCACTAATCTCCGAAAGTTTCATGATTTGGTTTAATTCCTTAAGAACTCCTTTGTATTGATGTCTCCGATATTTCTCAAAAGCGATCTGTACTCTAATACCAACAGCTATATCATGTAAATTGAGTTTCTTTGCAGTTTTCAAACCATCTTGCAGACTGCCAAGTGGATCTTGTTTATTACTAGAAAGGATTTGAGCTTTCAAGAGATTTGCTTTCATAAGAGTAAAATCATCTTTCCATTGAGATGCTAAAGAAAATAGTATGTCACTGATCTCTGTTGATTTTTCAAATTCATGTATGTTGATATATTCTTGTCCTTTTAGAGCAAGATTCGCGATTAATTTTTCTTTATCAGAATCAAAAGTGATTCCAAATTTCTTTGCTAGCTTTTTAAGTTCATCTTCATTGTTGAAATTAACATTGTTATCAATCTTATTAGAATCCTTTATTGGTTTCTTTGAAGACACTCTTGCCATACTCTGCCAGATGAATAATTCAACGACCCAATTTTATATATCAACATTTTGCTTATACAAATATATTAATTGATAATTTAAAACTTAATAAAATTCATTAATTCATCAGTTTTGAAAAGAGATTTAATGAAACAATATAGAAATGAGATTCTGTTCGTAATTTCTCTTTTTTCATATTTTTGCTTGTGTGAGAAAAAGTTTTAAGTTTAATAAATTAATAGATACATTATACAAGGTGGGTACATGGGGTTAGAAACTAGTGAAAATTCTAAAATGTTTGAGACTGAATTAGTTGAAAGTCTTATTGAAAATCATCTATTTGACGAGGCTCTCCCATTCTTAGACAGACTCTTAAAGAGATATGCAGATCCTTACTTTATCTATCTAAAAGGCAAAGTTTTCTTTCTTTCGGGGATGTTAAAAGAAGCAATAGATGAATTATCTACTGTTATTGCTCAAGATTCAGATTTTTGGGAAGCTTATGAGCTCTTAGGGGAAACTTATCGAAAGAATAAACAGGTTGAACTTGCAGAAAATTACTATTTTAAAGCAACAGCCATAAATCCAAGAGCAACACAATCCTGGTTGGGAAGAGGAAAATTAGCTCTTCAAAGAGGAGAATACCAGGTAGCCGTATTAAGTTTTGAAACATACTTAAGGATCAACAGAAATGATTCTGAGACCTGGAGACAATTAGGTACGAGCTATAAGGAAATGAATAATTTTCTATCGGCAATTGATTCATATAATGAAGCAATTGAACTTGATTCAACTAATCAGGAACTTTATGGAGAACTTGGAGACCTATACATATCAATTGGTCGTTCTGACATAGCAAAGGAGAAATTCCTTCAAGCGTTACAAGTTGAAGAAAAAACTAGACCAGTAAATAAATCAATTTATCATAAATTAGCGAAATTATTTCTGGATGAAGGAGAAAATCAAAAAGCATTCAATATTTGTAATGAACTCTTAGCCTTGGAGAGAGATGAACCTGTTGCAACGTTTCTATCAGGCAAAGCGTTGGTAAAACTAGGACAACGATATGAAGGAACTGTTAGAGTTAAACGAGCATATGAGAATGAAAAGAATCCAGAGTTCAAGGAATATCTAGATCAACTTGAAAGAGAAATGTATGGACCAAAATATGGTTAAAATCTACGTACCATATCTGGATTTTACCTAAAAGGAGATAAATGTTGAGAAAAATTCTATTTTAGATGATATCAGAACATGAACAATTCCTGCAATTGGCAAAGGAAAATTTGAGTTATTTCTGTTTCATGGTCTGGGATTATTATAAATTTCCGGAATTTTTTGATTTGAAAATTGTCAACGATACACTCCGTTGCAATTATGAGAAATATACATTATTTCATGGAAAACCAAATAAGATAATATTCGAAGGTTATAAACCCAAAGGAGAATTGTTTCTTTCTTTCAAACCTGATTGGTTTGCTTTAATTAAAGACAAGTTCTATGATTTTGAGCTAGTAGTAGAGATAAATGAAGAAGATAAATTCAACAAGTTCCTATGTATGGAATTATTGGAAGAAAACTTCCATTCAAAGGAACAATATCAATCAAAAAAACTTGCTAGAGAGAATCTGGATGTATTGAATATCAAAAGGAGGATTCATCAATCTAGAGGTTTTGGAGGAGTTGCAATAATTAAAGATAATTCACTTCTAGGATGTGCTTTTGCTTCCCAAGTTGTTCAGGAACAGCCGTTTTCTTTTGCTGCGATTAGAGATGTATGGGTACATCCAACCTGCAGAAATCAAGGTTTAGGCTCTGATTTAACCTCACATATATCCAAAATCATCTTTAATCAACAAATAGAGAGAATATTCCTTTGGGTTGAAGAGAGAAATATACCTGCAGTACGACTTTATGAAAAGCTAGGATTTACTACAGTAGATAGTTTTTTCTCTACTATATGCAAAATAAGGAAAAACAGTTAAATCTTTCATCAATTTTCATAAATTATGTAGCAATTAAAAAAACAAAAATTATGCTAAAAACATTCATCAACTATTTATCCAATGAAAAACACAATTATAATTCTATTACAGTCTACCTTTATACACAGAAAGATTTCCAAGTGTTCAAGAAAATTTCAAGATTTTTTTTGGAAAAATTAGAAACCTATGAATTTTCTGAATTTCTTTTCTATGTCATCTTCATGTATCTTCGTGTTTAAATCTGATATAATAGTGATTGGTGTTTGTGATTCTATTCTATAGTTGTCAATAACATCTTGTATTCTAGATGCAATTGAGCCAGAAATAATTATGAGAGAATACTGTTCTTTTAAAACTTGTTCTAATAATTCTTTAGCTTCATCTGAGTCTGTTACTTCCTTTCCAGGAATTCCGATCAGATTAAAACCACGAACGGTTTCTCTAGCTCCAATTACAAATGCATTCTTTGTGGTTTTCAAGTCCTCCATCAAATTTACAATTTCTGCAACGTGTTTAAAGTTTTAGGTCATTATTGAGATAATTCTTTAAAGATAAACAGTAAAATACTTATTAAACCATTTAATATGATATACAAGATGACCTTCTCAGAGGAAGAAAGCGCTCGAATTGTTTCAATAAAAGGTTCAACAGTTAAAGCAAAAGGTCTTGCGTCTTATAGAATGGGTGAAATTACTTATGTAGGAGAGGAGAGATTAATAGGGGAAGTTATTGCAATTGAACACAACATTGCAACAATTCAAGTGTACGAACCTTTAGAAGGATTAAGAATCAATAATCCCCTATATCCAACTGGAAAATCTCTTACAGCTGAGCTTGGTCCTGGTTTATTGTCTAACATATTTGATGGTATACAAAGACCACTTGAAATTATCAAAGCAATGTCTGAATCAAGTTTTATTAAGAAAGGTATATTAACAAATGCTTTAGACAGACAAAAAAAATGGTTCTTTGAGCCAAATAGAGACATTAAGAAAGGAGATATCATCAAGGGAGGAGATATATTAGGAAAAGTTGAAGAAACAAAATCAATTTGTAGCAATATATTAGCACCTCCAGATACGTATGGAGAAATGAAGGAAATTCAAGACAAGGGAGATTTCACAGTTACTGAACCCATTATAGTTTATAAAGACAAATCTGGAGAAAAAAAGGAACTATCATTTATGCATGAGTGGCCTGTTCGAATTCCAAGACCTTATTTAACTAAACAACCACTTTCTGAACCACTTATAACTGGACAAAGAATCATTGACATGTTCTTTCCAATTGCAAAGGGTGGAACTGCGGCTATCCCTGGTGGTTTTGGAACTGGAAAAACTGTAATTCAACACCAATTATCCAAATGGTGTAATGCAGACATCGTAATCTATATTGGCTGTGGAGAACGCGGAAATGAAATGACTGATGTTCTTAGAGAATTTCCTAAATTAATAGATCCTCACACAAACAATCCTTTGATGGCTAGAACAGTACTTGTAGCAAATGTCTCTAATATGCCAGTTGCTGCTCGAGAAGCATCTATCTACATGGGTATAACAATGGCTGAATTTTTCCGAGATCAGGGTTATAATATTCTTCTTACAGCTGATAGTACAAGTAGATGGGCAGAAGCACTTCGTGAAATTTCTGGACAGTTAGAAGAAATGCCTGTTGAAGAAGGGTATCCTGCTTATCTTGGTGCAAGATTAGCAGATTTCTATGAGAGAGCAGGTCAGGTTGTGAATATTGGATCCCCATACAGAGAGGGATCAATTAATATTACAGCTGCAGTTTCACCTCCAGGTGGAGATTTTAGTGAACCTGTTACTGCTAATACAAAAAGATTTGTTAAAACATTCTGGGGACTTGATCCTGCCTTAGCTAATCAAAAACATTTTCCTTCAATAAACTGGTTAAATAGCTATTCAGGTTATATTGATGAAATTGAAGAATGGGCATTAGAATCTGGTCTAGAAGATTGGGGTCGTTATAGGAAAGAAATGCTAAAATTACTCCAAAAGGATAATGAATTAGAGCACATAGTTGAATTAATTGGATCAAAAGCTCTACCAGCAGATGAGCAACTAATCATTCTAATTGCAAACATTGTAAAAGAGGGATTTCTTCAACAAAATGCATTTCATCCAAAAGACACATTTTGTTCAATAGACAAACAAATGAAGATGATGAAACTTATCTTACTATTCTATGAGAGAGCAAATATATTAATAATAAATGAGTGTCCCATCTCTCTTATTAATTCTCTAAAGACAGTTCAAATTCTGAAAAGAATGAAAGAAGAAGTTGCTAATGAAGATGTAACACAACTAAATAAAATTGAAGATTATATTATATCAGAAATGGAAAAATTAGGTTCTAAATACGGATATAAGTAGTGAATAAGAATGGCGAGAATAACAGTAAAAGGTGTCTCGGAAATTCGTGGGCATTTGATTGTAATAGAAGGAGTTTCAGGCATTCAAATGGGTGAATATTTAGAAGTAAAATTAACAGGTCATCCAACAAGACAGGGGAGAGTTCTTGCCATAGAAGAAGAAAAGGTAATCATATTATTATACCAAGGAACTTATGAAATAGAAAAAGACGATATAGAAACAGAATTCTTTGGAAGAACAATGCAATTATTCGTTGCTGAAAATATGGTTGGAAGAACCTTCAACTCATTAGGTGAACCTTTGGATGGATTACCAGCAATTTATTCTGAGGAATATAGGGATGTAAATGGGGCTCCAATTAATCCTACATCAAGGGTTTATCCCAGAAATTATATAGAAACTGGAATATCTTCAATAGATCTAATGAATACTTTAGTAAGAGGTCAAAAAATACCAATTTTTTCCGGAGCTGGATTGCCCAACAATCAACTTATAGGACAAATAATTCACCAAGCCAAAATAGCAGAAGGAAAAGAAAAAGAGAAATTTGTCATAATATTTGGAGCGATGGGTCTGACAATGGATGATTATATTTATTTTCAGAGATTATTCAAAGAAACAGGAACTCTAGATAAAGTGATTATGTTCTCTAATTTAGCAAGTGATTCTGCCGCAGAAATGCTGTTAACACCTAGAGTTGCTTTAACTACTGCAGAATATTTTGCTTATGATAAAGGATATCACGTTTTAGCTATTCTATCAGACATAACTAATTATTGTCAAGCATTGAGAGAGGTTTCTGTTGCATTGGAAACTGTACCATCAAGAAAAGGTTTTCCAGGATATATGTATAGTGACCTAGCCTCAATATATGAAAGATCAGGAATTATAGAGGGTTCAAATGGAAGTATTACTCTTTTAGTTAATTTAACTATGCCAAATGACGACATAACCCACCCAATACCTGACCTTACCGGTTATATTACAGAAGGTCAGATCATTCTTGATAGATCATTGAACAACAGAGGAATTTATCCGCCAATTGATGTTTTAGAATCACTATCAAGACTTATGAAAGATGGTATTGGAAAAGGATATACTAGAGAGGATCACCCTTCTCTAAGTAACCAACTATACGCAGCTTATGCAGAAGGATTAAAAAAGAGACAATTAGCTGAAGTTATTGGAAGAAAAGAATTGAATCGAAGAGATCAGATTTTTTTTGATTTTGCTGAAAAGTTTGAGAATGAATTTATTAATCAAGGAAGTTATCATCACTCCATTGAAAATTCTCTGAAACTTGGTTGGGATTTATTAACAATGCTACCAGAAACAGAACTAACTAAGTTATCAGAAGAGGAAATTAAAAAATACTTACCTGTTGAAAAAGGAGATTGAAAATGAGAGAGGCAATAACCATACCACCAACAAAGGATAATTTACTGAAATACAAAAGGAAACTTAAGTTGGTTGAAAGAGCCTATGATCTTCTTAGAGAAAAATATGAGGCTTTACTAATGAAGCTTCATATAATTACTGCAGAAGTTAGAACTCGCAGAAGAGAAATGGAGAAAAATCTAAGTGAATCTTACATTGAATATGTTAAAACAGAATCAGAATTAGGTAGAGATATGATTAATATTTTCAGCGATACCGTCCCTAAAGAAGTTGCAATTGATTCAAAACCTTTAGAATACATGGGAGTCGTTTACAATGATTTAAATATAGAGCATCTTCCTGAACTTTCATATGGGTTTTTTGGGATATCAAGTCTTTTGTGGGTTACTGCCCGACGTTTTAGAGAGACATTCGAATTAGTTGTTCAAATCGCTGAAATAGAAGCTTTAGCTTATCGAATTATTAGAAGTCTTCAGTCTATTCAATTAAATCTAAATGCTCTTGACAAGATTTATCGTGTAAGATTTCAAAAAACTATAAAACATATAGAAGATGTACTTGAATCCAATGAATTGGAAAACATATACACAATAAAAAAACTCAAACAAAAAATGGAAAATAAAAAAATTAAGATGAGGGGTGAAAAATATTAAAAAAGCCCTAGTTGCAATAAGTGACTTCGAAAGCGGAGAAAATTTAATTAAAAGTATAATAAACTTCTTTGAAGATTGGGTTACTGAAATTTACCTGCTCACTGTTATGGATTCTGAAACTTTAGAACATTTAGCCATATTTAGGGGAAAAACAGTTAAAGAAGTATTAGAGACTAGTAAAAGTGAAAGTAATAATACACTCAAAAATCTAAAGATAGCATTTTCTAATACTCACTTATATATAACATATGAAATTAAAGAAGGAATTGTTGCAGAAACAATAATTGAAACATCCAAAATTGAAGATGTTGATTTTATTGTTGTAGGATCTAAGCGAGAAAGAATAGCTAAGAGACTATTGAAGAATCATATTAGATATGTGATTGAATTATCAGATATCCCTGTACTTCTTTTTCCAGTTTAGAAAGTGATAGAAATGAAAGAGGAAAAAAAGAAAACAAATGAAGCAGACACAGATAATTTAACCAGATTAATTAATAAAATCTTACAAGAAGCTTCAAAAGAAGTAAAGAAAATTAGAAAAGAAGCTAAATTACAATTGGAAATTCTTGAAAAGGAAACGCAAAAACTTGTTACTGAAACAAAAAACAAAGAAATAGAAAAAGAAGTTTCCAGATTTGAGTTTATTAAAAAAAGATTTGAAAGTGAATATCAGCAGAAGGCGAAGAGAATTTTGATTCAATCTAAAGAAGCTTCAATAGATGAAGTATTTGAGAGAATAGAAAAGGAAATGTCAAACTTTCGATTAGAATCCAGTTATAAGGAATACATAAAGAATAGGCTAAACTCATCTATTATCAATATTAAAGATAAAAATATGAAAATATTAATCGATAAAAAAGATAAGAAAATTGTAGAAGAGATTCTTACTGAAATCAAAAAAAGAAGAGAAACAAATTTCATAATAGAAACATCAGGATTAAAAACATTCGGAGGGTTTGTCCTTACGGATAGAGAGGAAAGAATAAGAATAGACCATACAATTGAAAATTTGCTAGAAGCTAGTAGAGATACGATACGATCTAAAATTAATGATTTACTATTTGGAAAGGTGTAAAATGAGTCTGGTTCCTAAAACTATGTTAGAAGCAACAATCATCACTCCTATAGAGGATTTTCCAAAAATAGTGGTTGTCTTAGCAGAAACAGAGAAATTTATGCCAAGAGAATCTATATCAATTGAAGAACTTGAAGATTATTGCAATCCCTCAAGATTAGATAAAATTCGTCAATTAGAAAATGCATATAACGATTTGGTTAGTTCAATACCTGAACCGAAAGAAAGACTAGGACAAAAAATATCAAGGTCCTTTAAGAAACAACCAATAGCTAAACCTCTTTTTCAGAATTGGGATAACATAGATGAAATAGAGATTAAATTAGAAGAGCTAATTAATTTACTAAAAAATGAAGTACTAGAATTAAGAGAACAACTCCAGAAGAGAAAAGAACAAACAGAAACTAATGATATCATTGAAAAGGGATTTAGGTTATTAGAAGAGGAACATCCTTACGAAGTAAAAGAAACAGAAAGGACACTCATTGGTGTATTAACTACATCAAAAATAGAGGATGCTGAAGAATTTACAAAACAAATTAAGAAAAGTGAAGTGATTCCTCTTATTCAAAACAAATTCCTCATTTTTGCTCAAGGAAAAAAAGGAGAAATTACAAAACTCATTAAAGACCTTTCAACAGTTAGATGGTTTGAACATGAACATGAGGGACCAGTTCACTTAAGCAAATTAGAGATTGAAGATGAAATCAACCGTAAAAGTATTTTGTTGAATCAAGAACTAAAGGATTTTGAAAATGAATTAAACGAATTTGCGATTAAAAATAAAGAAAAAATAATTGCTTTGAAGCTATCTATTGAAAGCTTTAGTCATTTCCTACGCATTTATGTCTCTGCAAGAAGAACTAAAAAAACTGCAGTTTTTCAAGGTTGGGTTGCGCAAAGAGATCAGAAAACTATAGATGAACAAATGACCAATTTTCGAGAAGTAGTTTTAATTTTTAACTATCCGGATGAAGAAACAAAGAATATTCCAATTATAGAATCTCAAAATTCAGTTATTAGAGCTTTCCGATCAGTTGTTGGGTTATACGGATTGCCTTCAGCAAAAGAAGTTGATCCAACAATATTCTTTATTTTTACTTTTAGTATATTTTTTGGGATTATGTTTGGTGATGCAGGTCATGGTTTAATACTTATCTCCATAGGAATTCTAGGTATTCTTGCAAAGGGTTTGAAAAGAAGTGTACGGCAAATGTTTATTTTAGTATTTGCAGTTGGGTTTTCATCCTTCATACTAGGAGCATTTGTTTTTGGTGAAGCATTTGGTTACGAAATTTCAGAGATTTTGGGCATTCATAGTTTGTTTGGACAAGAATATCCAATTCTAAGTCCAATACATAAATTGACTGAAATTTTCAATATCACATTAATTATCGGTTCAATACATGTAATTTTGGGGTTGATTTTAAGAATGATAAATCAGATTAGACATAGAGAATATGAAGAATTACTTAAAGAAACATGGGCTCAGATAGCACTGTATGCTGCTATATTATATTTTTTGAGTTCTCTTGGTATCATTAATTTTGGTGTTTCACCAGATAAATTAGCTCTAGTTGGTCTAATTTCATTAATAATTGGAGTCGGATTATCATTATTTGGTCAGGGGATTGCAAGTATTTTTCTTAAAGAAAAGCGAAAGAATATTTTAAGAAATTTCTTAGGAGGAATAGGGATGGGGTTGATGAATCTATTAGAATCTTTTAGTTCATTTATCAGCAATACTATCTCATATGGAAGAATGCTTGCAATGTTAATTTCACATGTGGTTTTTTTAAGTGTAATTAATACACTTGCAGAACAATCAGGTATTATAATAGTGCAGATTTTAATTTTAATAATAGGAAATATTATCGTTTTAATTCTTGAAGGACTACTTGTATTTGTACAAACTATACGATTACACTTTTATGAGTTTTTCAGCAAATTCTATGAAGGGAGTGGGATACAACATAAGCCAATATTTGTATTTAACAAACAAATTGATGTGAGTAAATATGGTTAACAGTTTATTATTGGGAATAATTGGAATAGCAGGTACTATGCTAACAATCTTAGGAGCTGGAATCCCACTTGCAAAAGGGGTACAAGCAGCTGCTGCAGCTGTAGCAGAAAAACAGAAATTGAATATGTTCATCTTGATTTACCTAGCTTTAGCAGAAGCATTGGCAATTTATGGCCTTTTGATAGCTTTCGTTATGTACACAAAAATCAGTGGTCCTCTTCAGGGAATAGGTACTTTCACTGAAACGCATGGATATATCTTCATTGGAGCTATGTTTGTCATGGTTGTTTCAAATTTGGGAGCAGCGATTACTCTTGCAAAAGGAGAACCAGCAGCCATTGGATCCATAACTGCAAATCCTGAAGTCTTTACTCCTAATCTAATCTACCTTGGATTAGGTGAAGCTTTAGCAATATATGGATTACTAATCGCATTCATACTCTTAAGCTTGGTTCCGTGATTATGTAAAAAGTGAAACTAAACTAGATTGATAATCAATTCTCTAGTTTTTTCTATTGGGAATCTATATTCCTTTAAATACAAAAGCTTAGTTAAATCTTGAATTTGAGTCTCATAATGTTTTAAGTAGCTAAGAACACTCAATATACCAAAATCATTATGAAAGGATTTTATCATTATTTCATGTTCATTTGCTCTAATACCAATCTCGATATGAAGAAACATTTTATCTTTCTCATACAATTCTATACCTTTTGTAATTTTCTCAAATCTTAGTCTTTTCAGTATTTCTAAATCTGTTTGTAAGTCCTGAACTTCCATCATCTTCATTATCTGATTTTTAAATGGAAACTCTTCAGGAAGAGTTAGCAATTTCATAGCTTCATTGACATCAACTTCTACAAAATCTGCTTTTAGAATAACTAATAACAAATTCTTAAAGATTTCATGTTTTACGAAGAAAAGAGCTCCTTCTCTTTGACTTCTTTTTAGTTTCTCTGCTTTGTCCATCATTTGCTTTAGATAAAAACTCTCAATTGCGAACTCAAATGGCCAAATGTCTTCAATCTTACTGAATAATTTTTCAGCTACTACAACTTCTTCACGATATTCAGATTCTTTTAATTTTTCTATTAGTTCTATTAAATCATTGCTTTGTAGAAGACGCGACATAAATGCAGTTCTTCCAAGCAATTCCTGACCACGTAAATTTATAACCTCTCTCAAATCAATATCAGCTTTAGCGTACAGGTATCTTATTATTCTTTGGATATTTATAACCTCAAATTTAGTTGTATAAGATTCTAAGAAATCTTTGGACCATTTTGGGGAATTATTCAGTAAGAAATCAAACTGATCAATAAATTTTGATGTTAAAAATCGTTCTATTTCATGAGACTTATATGCAGGTTCTTGTTTTAATCTCTCACCAATATCAAAAGCTTTTATTTCATTTATGAAGGCTTCATAAGGTTTATTTATCAAGTTCTCGAAATCTTCTACAGTAAGAAGTTTAGCATACTGACCTCTTATGTAACTTGTAAGAAAAGCTATATCAGGTGATATTTGTGTCATCAAAGGAACATGAACTGATTAAACAAATAAAGATTGCTGAACAAAAAGCAGATCAAATGATAAATGATGCTCAAAATGAGGTTAATCTGTTACTAGAAAAAGCTCAAAGTGATAGAATAAGACGTATTGAGAGCGCAAAAACTGAGTCCAGAGAGATTCTAAAAAAGAGAATGGAAGATGCAAAAGATACAACAAAATACGAAGAAATTATAAAACAAGCTAGAGACGAAACTGATTTGCTCAGAAACAAAATAAAAGATAGAATCCCTGAAGTAGTAGAACAAATAACTGATTTTATTCTGAAATTAGGTAAGGAAGGTTAATTCCATTTATTCTACAAATTCATAACCATTAATTTCCTCTTCGAACTCGATTTCCTCTATTTCTTCTTCAGCTGAATCCTCTTTCAAATCTTCCAAGTGATCTGTTACTAGTTCATATAATTCTTCAAAATCTTCTGCAATGTAAGGTGTTTCTAGCTCAGATTCAGAAGAATACCCCCAAGTTACACCAATACAGGGAATCCCGAGCATTTCTGCATTAAGTATGTCGTTAGGTAAATCACCAATAAAAACTCCTTTGGAAATTGATTCTGTGCTGAAATGATCACTAATCATTGTAGTCTTATCTTCACCTGCTAAAATGAGATCAAATGGGTTCTTATTTCCAAAAAGCTTCTTTATTATCTGTTTAGATTGATCTTCATTTTCCATAGTTGGATTTTGAGTGACTAGAATTAGAGTATATTCACCATGTTTCTTTATCTTTTCGAGAGTTTGTTTAGCTTTAGGGTGTAATTTAACTTCATCAAGGAACAATTCTTCTTGAATTCTTCTCATCTTCTTCTTGTTGAGCATAAGCTTGATTGGATTGACAGGGTATTTGAAAAACAACATCATACTCATCTTTTTGTTTGATGCATCTTTGTACATTTTGATTATCTGCTCATTGGAGAAGGTACGATTCAGAGCTTTTTTGAACATTAATCGAGTTATTTCTATTGTATCTACTAGAGTCCCCCCAAAATCTATGAATATAGGAATCTTATCATTCATGAAATCACATTTCCAATTAAATATATGAATAAAAAAAAAGAAGTAGGTATATCTTTAAACTTATCTTTTTCTCCTACGGGTTTCCCTAAACCTAGATTTAAGCCCCAATTGTAAGACACGGATTGTAAAGATAATTCCAGCAATTGCTGCAAAGATACCAAAATAACTGAAATCCATACTACTAATTAATGGATTTACTGCTAAGAAAATTCCTCCAAGTCCTATAGCTCCAAACAAAACAGATAATAGACTAATTTGTATCCAATATGACGCTTCTCTTGGTATTTGAGTGATTACTGTTCTGCCAGTAGCTCCATCTAAAATTGCTTCGAATTGTTTGTTACCTGCTTCAAATTTTAGGAAATAGAAAGGAATATGTAACAAATATACACCTTTTACTTCTGGCTTATCTCTAACTTCTAAAATTTGTGCTAACTCCTTTAACATTAATCCTTTGTGAATTTCTCTCATAGAATTAATCGCTTCTGCTTTTGCTTGTTCTAAATCGAATATACTTTTAACAACACCTGCTTTGACTTCTTTTGCTTCTTGAGCTTGGAAATACCTTTTTCCTCGAGTAGAAATTTCAAAATTTATTAGATCTTGATTAACTTCTTTCGCTGCATAAATAATGAATTCTCTTTCATCGTCAAATACACCTTGTTCAGGTTTAAGATGTGTGTCTATATTTCGATAACCTGACTTGTATCTATGACTGAAAGTTGCATATTCCCCATTACCTTTGTATTCAGTTCTTAGATGAACTGTAACAATAAAATAAGGATAGAACTTAAGTTTCACATCTTTCAATTTTAGTGATTTATGTAGATCTTCTGGAGCGCCAGGATACTTTAGTATATCACCAACCAATTCTGTTCGAATCTGTTCAGCATCATAATCCACAGGCAACATGAAATGTTCGACTAATTCTTTAACTTTCTTTAGCTCGCTTGTCACTTTACAATAAGGGCAAGTGACATGAGATTGAGTTTCTTCCATTTCCAAAGGAGCATTACAATTTGGGCACATTATACTTTTCATCTTTTTAACCTCCATAAACACTCAT
>JAGLTP010000607.1 GCA_023135215.1 Candidatus Heimdallarchaeota archaeon | reverse complement strand
TTGACACTAACCATAAGAAACCAACAGGTAAAAAAATCAAAGGAATAACTTTAGTCAAAAAACCTATACCAATTGATATACCTGCTAACAAACTGAAGATCAAGTTTTTTTTGATATTGCCTTTGTTAACTTTTTGTAAGAAAAAAATGCCTATTAACAAATACAGAAGTGGAAGTCCATCGAACAGACCACTAACCGTAGTTATAATTATTACAGGATTCAATAAGAAAATTAGTGATGAATACTCCAAGATCCTATTCTTCTCCTCATTAGTCTTCTGAGCATTCTTTAGTATGTGTTCTAGAAGTAATGCATCACAGAAAATAAAAATCACTAAGCTAACTTTACCAGCAATTAAGCTTTCTCCAAGTATGAAAATCAGAACAGCTAAGAAATAGATGTACACAGGCATATGATATGGATATCGAATTATCTCTCCATTAATTTCTTTGAACCTAGGTTGTTCGTAAAGAGGAACTCCTTTTACGATATAAAGTGCCGCATACCAAGGAATTAGATAGTCATAAGAAAACTGAAGATTTGGTTCTATTAGTATACTTAGTAGAAGATAAACAACCAAAGTCAGAATTAGAAATATAGTTTTCTTACTTATCTTCATAAACAATTAAAAATGAAATTAGAGATAATAAGTTTTAGCTCATTATCTTCTTTTTTTCGTTATCCTTCTAATTACTAGTACCATCCATATTAGCGTAAAAGCTGCTACAACTGCTGTTGGAAATGAAGCTTCAAGGATTGGATTAAGAGTGCCGACAGAGAAAGAATAAGTTTGACTTTTCACTGTATTTCCCTCAGAGGTTTTTGATTCTATAAACAGTTCTACAAAATCATTTTTCTCAAATTCTTGGCCTAAGTTGAACGTATAGGTATTCTTTGAGGATTCAGTCATAGTTTCATTAATCCAAGTACCATTATTTACTCTATACTTCAGAGTGGAAGAAATAATATCAAAGGAATCGTCAAAGCGAGCTTTAACAACTAAATCTTTACCTACTTTATCATGATTCTTAACTGTGACAGTGATATCTGGAAGATCATCCTTTACATGCAGCCAATCATAAGCAGCTTCTAAATCTCTCTCATACTTTATGATATCATCATAATAGTAATATTGGGTATAAGGATAGAATAAACTGTGTGCAATTATTTTTTCTCCATCATATAGTTCCTCATTAATTTCTTCCTTATCAATAGCATAACAGATAGCTTTACGAATAGAACAGGCTAAGGTATATCCTTCTTTAGTTTCATCTGGATTAAAGATGTAATTCCATTCTCCTCCAATATATGGACTACGAAGGTTGAAAGCCATGTAGTTAAAATTTGGACTTAGAGATTTAAATATACTAAATCGCGAATCTTCTTCCATAATCCTTCTATCTACTGGAAATTGATTCAAAAACATCCAATCTAGATTACCTGCTTTAAATTCCGCTAATTCAACTGAACTATCAGAAATAATATGAGCATTGATTGTTTGAACAAAAGGTGTCAATCCAGATGTTCCATCAAGAGCACCTACTCCAAACCAGTATGGACTACGTTGAAAGACGGTTATAGAATTTGTAAAGTAATCAAGCATATACTTACCGCAACCAAAAGTTGATGTACTGTACGCTAACCATTGAGGAGTATTCCAGATACCATCATATAATCCAACTGTTTTTACACCTCCAAGAGAATAGGTTACTGCTGGATTTGTCGAGTTCAAGAAGAATTCTGGCATAATCCTTTCCATTAGTCTCATCCAGAAATCAGCATATGGTTCCAACTTAGGAGTTTCTGGGTAAAGATCAATATGAAGATGAAAAGCAAGTGGATCTAGAGGGTCAACATAAATATCAGAAAATACTTCCATATAACCAGGAACATAGCTGACATTAGGATTTGCAAAAGTTAAAAGAGTAAATACAGCATCTTTAGCAGTAACTTGTTGATTACTTCCATCACTGTATTCAGAATTTTTCAAACCTGTCATCAATTCTCCTGTTGTAATTGTATCCAAAGGATCTGAACCAGCATTTCTATTTGTAATATTATAGGAAGGATTCCAGTAAATATTATCTCTTAAGAAGAATTTTAAGTGATTATCATCTATTTTTATCCAATCATTAATAAGACCTGTCTTAATAGGTAGTTGTTCTGGACTCCATTGAATCATGGGTTCATGTATTAAGTCCAAAACTCTAGTATTATCATAATCGAACTGAAGTCCCCAGGTAGGTCTATATAAAGGATTCAATTCAATCCAGTCAGTTTCAATATTCAATTCTTCTAAGGATACTTGCCCTTCGTGAAATCCCTCATAACTCATATAGGGTAAACAGTCTGCAATCCCCCATCGACCATCAAATCCAAAAGTATTAGACCATATAGCTTCATAATTGGGATTTGAAAATAATGGAACTATTGGTATTATTTTGTCCATCATTAGTTGCTGCCAATCGTAGTAAAGTTGCTGCCTTTCTGCAAAATCCATTATTTCAATTCCTCTTTCAAGCATCCATTCATTAAGATTACAGTAAGGTATATCGTATGTTAAACCAAAGAGTGAAGTAAAAAAACCTCCTTCTTTATAGTAATGCTGCCAATCAGGA
>JAGLTP010000606.1 GCA_023135215.1 Candidatus Heimdallarchaeota archaeon | reverse complement strand
AGCAAAGTTTCTTCTGCTTCAAACGTGAAATCCCCTGACGCTGATAAGAAAAGATTTTCCGAAATAGCAACTTCATCATCAATTATTAATTGCATAACAGCTTCAGTTTCTTCCTGAACGGACACAATTCTAATTATAATTCCATTGATTCCTTCTTTGAAAAGTAAAGCGGAAAAAACTTGTTTCACTTCTGGAATTACATGTCCTATTTCCTTGTTCTTTGAAAGCTTTGATTCAGGACTATACCCCCATATAATTGTCATATATTTCATCACCTAGGTTGAGAAGATAGTTTGCATTATATATCTACAATAACTAAAACCATTATTAAATCTTTAATCAGTTATTGAAAAGAATGTATACTACTATTTTAACTCTTTTAAAAAAATAAAAAGAAAAAAAAAGGAGGAAGAATTTATTTCTTTCTTCTAATTAGTGCGTAAATTGCTCCAATTGCTACTAGTGGTATAACTGCAAACAAGAATGCAAATGGTGTGTCAGCTACTGAGATTACTGGAATTCCGAAGTAGTTGATAATGTTGTTTGTGAACATCATACCATAATGTTCTCCACCATTGTATACTCCAGTTTCAGTGTACATATTATACATGAGCTTGTAGTATGTGTAGAATGCTTCACCTGCAGCAATAACATAGCTGTGTATATCTAATGAATGTACTAAATCTTCAAAGACAACACCAGGGAAGTATCCTTGGTCTTCTGAATCAGCGGAGTAAATATCGTATATTCCATCACTTACATCTGAATCATCAGCAGTAGCGTTTATACCGTACCACCATAATGTTTCTACAAATCTTGGGAAGCTAATGTATCTCATGTCCTTTAATCCAGCAGATGTATTAGCTAGAATTGAGCAAGGACCATGTAAGATAATACCAGCATCACAACCAGCTGTCAAAGCTTCTCCAACCATACCTACACCAGGTCTATCAGGAACTAATGGATTTTCTGCATGACCTTTGATTGTTGCCGCAGCACGATAGGCTGCACCATCACTGTCAACAGGATCAGAGATTGATGAACCATCTAATCTGACAATTGCTCCAAGGTAATCTAATACAGTATTGATAGGATAGTT
>JAGLTP010000605.1 GCA_023135215.1 Candidatus Heimdallarchaeota archaeon | reverse complement strand
TCTTTCCTCTTCTTCAAATATTAAACGTTCTAATTCATCTAAATCAGTTATACCGACTAAGTCCTCTTCCTTTGCATGAGAGATCCATAGTTTATCTTTATCACCTTTTAACTCTCTCATCCTCTCTTCAATATACTTGTAAACAGTACTGTGTTTTGCTCCATTAATTAGTCTAATAATGCCTTCTCTGACGAATTGCAGTCTTCTAAACTCACCAACTATACCTATTGTATTACCAAAAACAGAGATATTTACTCCAGCCATCTGCTCAATGGTATTTCTAGTTCTCCCTTTCTGTCCAATTAATCTTGATCTAACTTCTCTTAAAGAATTTGGGGAAGTTCCAACGTAATCTCTTAAATGTATTAAATCAAATCCGGATCCAGAATCGTTTATCTTGTAGGCATTTTGTGGACTGAAACCTCTTCCAATAGCTTTTATCATATCTCTAGCTTTCCAAAGACTGACTGGATTCTCTAACTCTTCCTCTGCAAGGATTATAACGTCACCACTATTGCTATCGATCTTAAGCGTACATTCAGTTAATTCTTCAATTCTCTTCTTTACACTACCTTTTGGTCCAATCAGCACCGCAACTCTTTCAAGCGGGATCCTAACTAGAAATTCACTCGACATTTTTTGCACCATTAAAGTTCCATTGATTTAGTCTTTGGGCTAGGGGGGGTTTCAGTTATTTGTTCATAAAGCTCATCATTTGAGAGTGTTTGCACTCCTAGAGATCTAAAGTATCTATTGACATTACTTATATCTCTGTATAAAAAGACTGAAGCATAAGGGTGATCAAGTAAAACTGCTTGAGAAACATCAATAATGATAGGCTCTTTTTTATGAAATAGAATGTTATACTCACTGAGATCCGCATGAACCAAATTTCCATCATCGTATAATTTAAAAAAGAAATCTACTACTTTGGCATATACTTTATTTGGTTTTTTTAGCTTTGAATCCTTTAACAAAGGCGCTGCATTTTGATTCTCTCCTATGAATTTCATTACTAATACGTTCTTGGAAACAGCTATAGGAGACGGAACAGGAACATTGGCTTTTAGCATCCTTTGTAGATTTTTATACTCTTTTCTTGCCCAAGTATAGATGAACGAATATGTTCCCTTTTTGTAGCTTTTAAACCTTGGATCACCTTCTACGTACATCCAGTTTCTTTTGAATTCCGCTGTGGTTGTGCGATAGATTTTTATTGCCAATTCTTCGTTTTCAACACCATAAGCATGGTAAACATTAGCTTCTTTTCCTGTTGAAATAACATAACTAACTTCTTTCAATACACCTTTATTTATTAGTTTAAAAACAACCATTCGTGTTTGATTATCAAAAACACTCTCAATCACTTTAAGCATATCTTTATCTTTTTCTTTGATCCTTTCCTTATCTAATTTTTGATCAATTTTATCGATTTGCTTATCAGACATTTTTATCACGTTTTGGTATTCAGTGATTGAGTGTGAGTTATCATCAACAGAGTAAATTTACTCGTGGAGGTGATTAAATCTAAA
>JAGLTP010000604.1 GCA_023135215.1 Candidatus Heimdallarchaeota archaeon | reverse complement strand
AAAGTGCAAAAATTTAAGAATTTAAGGATGAAATCAGCACAACTGTAATGAAGGTGTTATTTCATGGATATAAATCGAAGTATACGAATTGCTGTTGATACTGGAAAGGTTTCATTTGGAGCAGAATCATCAAAAACAGCTCTAATGAATAAACAAGCAAAATTAGTAATTGTTGCACAAAACTGCCCTACAGAAATAAAAGAAGATGTAAATCATTATGCTACTCTTTCAAAAATTCCAATATTGGATTTTAAGGGATCCTCTCTAGATTTAGGTGCAATTTGCGGAAGACCTCATTTTGTAGCAGTCTTAACTGTTTATGAGATGGGAGATAGTGATATCCTTAAAGCTATCAAGAAATGATAAAGGTGGGGAATTAAACCCAATGCTAACGAACCATGAATATCTTATAATTGAATTAGTACATTGGTCTCCATTTTATAATCAAAAGGAAAAAACAACAACATCTCCGAATATGTTTAAATATAATCTTCTGCTTCAGAAGGGCAAGATTTAATTATATATCTCTGGGAAATATAAGTGTAAAGTGCTCAAAAGCCAGTAATAGAAGAGTTAAAATAAAAAACCTTAATCATATGGATGAATAATATGCCAGCTGTAAAACTCTCACAAACAGAAATGCAGTATATAACAATCCTTCAAGGGATTGTAAATGTTACAATTATGGACTGCATTGTAGATGAAGAAGATAACAAAGTTGTTTTTGTTGTATCTGAAGGTCAGGCTGGTTTAGCAATAGGAAAAAGAGGAGTTAATATAAATCGTCTTAAAGAATTAATCTCTAAAGACGTAGAGATAATTGAACATTCTTCTGATCCAGCCAAGTTTATTCAAAATTGCTTTTTACCCATAGCGATAAGAGATATTAATCTCCAAGAAAGAAGAAATGGTAAAACAGCTACCGTGGAAGTAGATAACAAAGACAAAGGAAGAGCAATAGGTCGAAGTGGGAAAAACATAAACAAAATTAAGAACCTAGTTCTTAGACAATTTGATATTTCCGATGTAATGATAAAACAGTAGTTTCAATCATTTTTCCATTTGTTTTCATTCACTAGAAAGTATTTTATTTACAAACTGATAGTATGTTCATATTAAATTAAAAATACGTAATTAAGTAGGTTATGTTAAATGAATACAAACTCTCTTTCCGATAATGAAAAATTGACCAAATTATTCTCCCTAATAATAAAAGAGGAAGAACTATCTGAAATTGCGGAAAATGAGATTATATCACTATTTGATTCTAGAGGGGAAAAAGCAGCTAAAATACTAAAAGAGAAGAAATTGCACAAACTGGTTTTAGATGAACATATAGTATTATGGGAGGTTGAAGGGAAGAGTAAAAAATATATCATAATAGATGAAAATTTTTGTGAGTGTACTGATTTTCAGGTAAGAGTTTTGGGAAGAGAAGAGAAAACTCTTTGTTATCATCTCTTAGCAAAAATAATAGGAGAAAAATTTGAACTGCATGATTCAAAAGGATTAACAGACAAAGAGTATGATAAATTGCTTGAGAGTAGACTCTGAACAGTATGTTTTCCGATAATTCCACTTGCTAATATTGATGATATACTAGGCAATATCTTCTAATTCAATATGTGGAGCAATACCCAAACTCATCAATTCTTGCAACAGAAGCTTAAATGCATAACTTATGATTACTTTGGAAACGGGGGTTTCTTCTTTACAAACTGGACAATGATAACGATCGCGGTTACGATCATACATGGCTAAAAATCCACATTTTGAACAGATTAGGGCGTCAGTTTTATCTGATTCGTCAAGTAATCTTTCTTTGAGAAGAATAGATGTACCATGTCCTATAAGGCAATCTCTTTCCATCTCACCAAATCTCAAACCACCTTCTCTAGCTCTACCTTCAGTGGGTTGTCTAGTTAACATTTGTATGGGTCCTCTTGCACGAGCATGAATCTTGTCTTGAACTAAATGATGGAGTTTTTGATAAAACTGCGACCCTACAAAGATGCTTCCCTCTAGTCGTTTTCCTGTTTTACCATCATACATTACTTCCCTGCCAAGTGGATGTAACCCGCCTTTTTTTAGCTCCTGATGTAATTCAGATAATTTTGTATTGCTGAAAGCGGTACCATAAAACGCATTACCCCTTTGTGCTGCTCCTTTCCCTGCAATTAATTCCATTAACATACCAATTGTCATTCTAGAGGGAACCGCATGAGGATTTATAATTATATCCGGAACAACACCTGATTCAGTAAAAGGCATATCTTCTTGAGGAACAATTAAACCAATAACTCCTTTCTGTCCATGACGCGATGCGAACTTATCCCCAATCTCAGGAACACGTTCAGATCTAACCCTAACTTTAACTAATCGATTACCTTCGTTAGTGTCTGTCAAAACAACTACATCTGATATTCCTCTTTCTCCGTGTCTTATTGCTTTACTTGTTTCTCTTCTATTTTGAGGTGGAACATCAAATTCAGTATATTCTTCTAAGAATCTAGGGGGACTTGTACGGCCGATAAGAACATCTCCTCTATTTCCATCAACTGATATTTCAGGTTCTATAATTCCATCCTCACCAAGATGTACATACTGGGATTCATCCTTGTATCCTCTCACGGTGTCATCTGGTATTTCAAAAGTGTCTTCTTGACCGTTTGGATATTTTCTCTCCTCTGCATCGTATGTTCTATAGAAAGTGCTTCTCCCTAATCCTCTTTCAATAGCTGCTTTGTTGATTAGTAAAGCATCTTCCATGTTATACCCCTCATAAGATAATATTGCTACAATAAAATTTTGGCCTGCTGGACGACTCTCAAAATGAATTGCATCCATCCCATGAGTCTTTACAAGGGGTTTTTGAGGATAATGAAGAATGTGGGCACGAGTATCCATCCTATACCTAAAATTAGCTGAAAAAATACCTAAAGCTTGTTTCGCCATTCCTGCTTCATAGACATTGCGATCTGATCTATTATGCTCTGGGTAAGGTATTAGAGAAGCACAGATACCTAAGATTGTACTTGGTGTGATTTCCATATGAGAATTATCGGTTTTAATGTTATTTTCATCAATTGCTATGAATAAGTTTTCTTCTTCTTCAGCATCAACATATTCTATTACTTGATTTCTTAGAAGGTCTGACCAAGACCATTTTCCGCTTTTGATCCAGTTATTCATTTCTTTAGTTAATTGAAGTGTTCCGTCTTTTATAATAATGAGAGGACGTCGTACTCGTCCTGCGTCACAATTTACCAAAAGTTCATTGGTGTCATCATAATGAGCAATATTAACTTCGTGGTGGATGTCTCCAGTTTTACGCTTATCAATAAGTTGTTTTCGAAAGGCATCACCATTTTCAACGACACCGAGAAAACTACCATTCAAGAAAACTTTACAAACACTGGGATCAGCTACCATTTTTGCTAAAGGTGAGCCAGGATCGGTCAAATCTTTATGTTTGATTTTATTTAATCCTAAATCATTTACTAGTTTTTTCTCAATATCTTTTTCGTCTAATCCTACACTAATATAAGCTTGCAATGCTAAATTTTTAACTAAACCACAATTAGGACCTTCTGGTGTTTCGTTAGGACAAATTTTACCAAAATGAGTGGGGTGAAGATCTCTTGCCTCAAAATGTGGTTGACTTCTGCTTAAAGGACTAACTACTCTTCGAAGATGGCTTAATGCTGACATATAATTTGTTCTATCAAGTAGTTGACTGACGCCTGATTTTCCACCTGTCCAATTTCCTGTAGCTAATGCATGTCGAAGCCTTTCTGTTATAAGATCAGCTCGTACAGCAGTCTTTAGATTTGGTCTTCGACCTCTTACTGTAACTCTCTCCAATTGATATTTTATATCACGGCAAAGTGCATGAAACGCAACACGATATAACATTAATAGAAGATCACCTGCTAGTTTTAACCTTTTGTTTGCATAATGATCCTTATCGTCCTCATTTCTTACATCTACTTCTAATTCTAGCAATCGCTGAGCCATTCGAGCTAAGAAGAATGCTTTTTTCAATCTTGACTCTTCGTCGCTACCGAGATGTGGCAATAAGTATTTATCCAATACTTGCATTGCTCTATTAATACGATATTCTTTTGTTTGTCCAACAGCTACTCTTTTACCTATATAATCAAGTGCCTCTTCAGTTGTATCTATTTCAGAGGATTCTCTCATAAGAATGGACATTACTCGTGTCCTAAGCTTTGGTGTTGGACTTATGGCCATTGCAATCATATCGTCTCTCTCAATTCCTAACGCACGCATAAGAAGAATGAGTGATATTTTTCTTGGCATACTTGGGAAACTCACACGTAATTGTCCATCGTTTGTGTGTTCCACAGTAACTGGTGCTCTAAAGCCATGAATTACGCTGAAAACCTTTGCTTCACTAGTTACATTTCCTTTGCTACTAAGTTTTTCAATTAATATTCTATTGGGTGCCAAATCCTCTTGAGTTACGATAACACGCTCACTACCATTTACTAAAAAGTACCCCCCTGGATCTTTAGGATCCTCTCCCAGTTTTATTAGTGATTCAGGTGAACGATTGTAAAGCTGACATTTCTTGGATTTTAACATAATTGGTAAGTATCCAATAAAAACATTAATGGTTTCTAGAGGTATCTCAACCCCATCCTCGGCTCCTCGACGGATTGGAGTCATAAAAAGATTCAATCTAGATGCGTATGTGAGATTTCTAATTCTAGCCTCCATAGGATAGATAGAACTTTGTGAACCATCAGCTTCACGAACTGTGGGTTCTTCAACCTCAACTCTTTCTAATTTAACATAAAATTCCGAATCCTCAGGTTCAATAACTTTGATTTCATCAATAACCGACTGCAACCCATTTTCAATAAAATCATTAAAAGAATCAAGATGCTGTCGTACTAAACCCAATTCATCAAACATTGCATTAATTAATATCCAACGACTATTGATATCTGTCTTACTTTTTTTTGTAGCCATCTAAACACCTATAGGTCAGCAAAAATTGATATGTCCTAGCAAATACGTGGAAATTTGATACAATAAAAAGCTTATGAATTAAGACTTAAATAATTGATTTGAAAATTATGTATCCGAATAGAAAATAGTTGACCAGGGATATCGAATGGCGATTTCGCTAACAACTCGTTTGACCTTTTGTTTTTCTGGTGTATTATCATAAAATAACAAAACTACTTTTCCCCCTCTACTTCTTTTAAATTTCTGATAAACCGTTTTTGGTGAGTTAACTAAATCAAAAACAATTATCATATCTGTTTGTGGAATATCTAAGTCCCTTTCACCTATGGGAGATAGAATGAGTGCTGTTCTACCATCAAAATCTTTGAAATTCTGGATTATTTCATTCTTATTCTTTGTTCTCCCAGTAACTTGAAATACTGTAAATCCTTCTTTTTCTATCAATTCTGATAATGAACTAACCGTTGAAAGAAATGAACAAAGAATTGTGGTTTTTTGATGCTGTTTTGCAATCTCTAATGCTTCAAGCTCTTTTCCACTGTTTTTTGGTAAATTACTAAGATCGTCTTTACTAAAACCGTATCTAATGAGATAATTATAGTACGTGCTAGCAGGCATTGAATACACATACTTCCGCAATAATAACAACCGATTAAGTTTCTCAATAAGATCTGTATCAATTGAAAGCATCGGTAAAACATTGAAAAAATTCTTCTTTAGCTGGTAAAGATCTTTGGGGGAAGTTTCAGAAACTTCTTGGATTATTTCTTTTCTGACTTCTTCTATTTTAGAAGTAAGTATTTGGATAATTTCTGCTGTTTTTTCATCAATGATTGGATGTATATGAACTTCTGTGTTTTTTATATAGTCCTCTAAATCAGTATCAAGAAAATCTTCAATAGAAATAACTGAACTGTTAGGAATGAATTCAATTAGGGTTTTTAATTCGTTTCTTAAATGAAGTTGATTCTCGTCTAGAATTACGTGTTCATCACGAAGTGTTCCACTCATTCCAATGAAATGAGATTCAGACATTTGCTGAATTAGTTTATTCCAAGGAACACATAGAACTCTACGCTGAGATATTCGTTTTATTATCTGATCAACTTCATTAATTATTACTAAATTGAATTCTTCCGCAAGTTGAGGGAATTTTTTAAGAGTATTTGAAAAAACTATTGGGAGCGTTAAAATAACTCTATTATTTTCAATAATATACTTTCTATAGTTGGAATTTGAACCACTCTTTATAGTCGCTAATCCCTCAATTCCACCATATTCTTTCTCCAGGTAGCTACTAGTTTCTTCAAGTGATGAATGGGTTTGAAGAAAGACTACTACCTTTTGTTCTTTAAAAATCTCGGAAAGAAGACGGTAAACTAAAACTCGTTTACCCATCCCACAATCTAGCTCAAGAATAACGCTTTGATTTAACTCTATTTTTTTTGCAATTTCTTGAATGATAAAGGTCTGATATTCACGAGATTCTAAAGGCAAAACCAATCACTTTGTTATATGGATATTAGTATATAAAGGAGTATAAAGCCTGTATTCGTAGGACTACAAGTCTATTTTAATGTGTTTTTGTACTGTTTCAGCTAGTTTTAGTGATTGATCGGTTTTTTCATGTAGATTGAATGCAATTGGGGATATGCTAATACCTTTCTTATGTATAACTGCCCAAGAATCAGTGTTCTCAGGAAACGTTTTCTTTCTTTCACCCCAAAGCCAAAGGTATGTGAGATTTCTAGGATCCTTCTTTTCGACCATGTAATTATCGTATTTATACACTGTTGGCACTGTCACATATACCTTGGTTTCCTCAGTGATTTCTGTAGGATAATTCACGTTGAGGAAAGCTAAATCTTTTGGCCAATCTAATTCCAAAACCAGTTCAACAATTTCCTTTGAGATTCGCGCAAAATGATCAAAATCAACACCTCTTTGATCAATTAGTTGCGCGTCATCAGAAACATCTGCTGAAAATGCAATAGCAGGAACTTTGTTAAAACCTGCTTCAAAAGCTGCCGCACATGTTCCACTTGTAAGAATCGAGTGAATTGATGAATTATCACCATAATTAATACCGCTTACAACTACATCTGGCTTTCTTTTTAAAACGTGGAAACCTACAAGAACATTATCTGCAGGAGAACCTGTGGTACTGTACCCAGTAGTACCATCTTCAAAATTATAGGAGTAAAAACGAATGGGTTTATGAAATGTAAGAGCTTTGGAGACAGCAGAACTAGGTTCAGTAGGGGCAAAACACTCTACTTTACCAATTTTGTTGAGATACTTCTTTAATGAGTAAAGGCCTTGAGATTTAATACCATCATCATTAGTCAATAAAATTAATTTATCCTTCACACAGAAGATAACTTGTGCTGTTAGTTAAACTTTATCTTTGAGAAGAATTTTTGTTAAAACATAACCTTAAAAATTTCATTTCTAATTGGATGAATTGTAGGTGTTAATTAATGACAGAAAAATATGTCTATAAATTCTTTAGTAAGGATTTAAGTGAAGGAAAAGCAGATATGAAACCTTTACTTGGTGGTAAAGGAGCAAATCTTGCTGAAATGATTAGTTTAGGCTTACCAGTTCCTCCTGGTTTTGTGATTTCAACTACTGCATGTATTCATTTTTTGGAAAAGAATGAAGCTTATCCTGATGGTTTATCAGAACAAATTGATCAAGTAGTACAAGAATTAGAAGAATTCATGGGGAAAAAACTTGGAGATAACAATGACCCACTTTTAGTTTCAGTAAGAAGCGGTGCGGTTGTTTCTATGCCAGGAATGATGGACACCGTTCTAAATCTAGGTTTGAATGATTCTTCAGTTGAAGGATTAGCTCGAGCATCAAATGATTCTAGATTTGCATACGATTCGTATAGAAGATTCATATACATGTATGCTGATGTAGTAAAAGATGTAAGTAAAGAATATTTTGAGAAAGAATTTGAGTTATTAAAGGAAAAACTAAGTGTAGAATCTGATACAGATGTACCCGCTGAAAACTTAAAAGAACTAATTCAAAAATTCAAACAAATATACAAGGAACACTTGGGTGAAGATTTTCCACAAGATCCTAGGCAGCAATTAGATGACGCAATTCGAGCAGTTTTTAGAAGCTGGAATACTAAAAGGGCAATTGACTATAGAAATTACCAAAACATTGCGCATG
Organism: Candidatus Heimdallarchaeota archaeon; assembly: GCA_023135215.1. The sequence goes on along the minus strand of JAGLTP010000604.1, from coordinate 7,977 downwards.
ATTTAGGAACAGCTGTTAATGTTATGACAATGGTTTATGGTAACCTTGGAGATACTTCTGCAACCGGAGTAGCTTTTACAAGAAATCCATCAACGGGTGAAAACCATCTATATGGTGAATATCTAGTAAATGCTCAGGGAGAAGATGTTGTAGCGGGTATTCGAACTCCAATATCAATTGAAAAATTAAAAGAAAGTATGCCCAAATTATATGATGAACTTGCTGAGATATCAGAATTATTAGAGCAAAGATATCGCGATATGCAAGATATGGAATTTACAATTCAACAAGGGAAGCTTTACATGCTTCAAACAAGAAACGGTAAAAGAACAGGGATTGCTGCAGGGCAAATAGCTTATGATCTTGTAGAAGAAGGCTTGATTAACAAGGAAGAGGCTATTCTTCGAATAGAACCAAGCGATGTTGAAAATGCTCTGTTTCCATCAGTTGATTGGTCAAAAATAAACCCCAATGCCCCTATTAAACAAGTAAAAGAATCTCTTGCCAACAAACGTCTGGGTTCAGGTCTCGCAGCAGGTGCAGCAGCAGCTACTGGTATTGCGATATTTGATGCAGATAAAGCAGAAGAGTTTGCAAACAAAAATCAAGATGTTATTTTGGTTAGGGTGGAAACCACACCAGAAGATTTTCATGGGATGGCAGCAAGCAAAGGTATACTAACAATGAAAGGTGGTCTTACAAGTCATGCTGCAATTGTAGCCCGCCAAATCGGTAAAGCATGTATTGTTGGTAGTGAAAAAGGTGGTATATCCATTGATATTGCAACACGAGAAATGAATGCAAATGAAATCACTGTTAAAGAAGGTGATTGGATAACAATCGATGGGGATGATGGGTCTATTTATGCTGAAAAACTTCCAACAAGGCCTGCACAATTACCGGAATCAATGCTTACTTTACTAAACTGGTGCGATGATGTTGCAAAAATTGGTGTAAGAGCAAATGCTGACAAACCAGATCAATTTGAAAAAGCTCTAGATTTTGGAGCGAAAGGAATTGGTCTCTGTAGAACAGAACATATGTTTTTCGACAATCTAGATTTAGTTAGAGGAATGATTTTAGCTAAAGATGAAAATGAACGCAAGCATTTTGTTGACCAACTTGAACCAATCCAACGAGAAGATTTTGAAGGAATATTTGATGTTTCAGAAGGTCTCCCTGTTATTATTCGTTTGATTGATCCTCCTTTACATGAGTTTCTACCAAGTGAAGAGGAACTTCTTATTGAAATCTATGAAGATAAACTGAAAGGAAAAACTGATGACGAATTAAAGGAACAATATAATCTACTAGAAATTGTAAGAGATATGAAAGAACAGAATCCAATGCTTGGCTTGAGAGGATGCAGACTTGGAATTACTATGCCTGTTGTAACTGAAATGCAATCTCGTGCAATATTCAAAGCAACCGCTAATATTCTAAAGAAAGGAAAAGACGTTTACCCTGAAGTAATGGTTCCTTTAGTTGGTTTTGATAAGGAATATCAGAATCAAAAAACAATAATTGATCGTGTAGCAAAAGAAGTAATGGATGAAGAGAATCTACAGTTCAAGTATCTCGTTGGGACAATGATTGAAGTACCTCGCGCAGCTTTAACTAGCAAGGAAATTGCAGGAGGTGAAGATGGGGCTGAATTCTTCAGTTTTGGAACAAATGATTTACACCAAATGACTCTTGGTTTTAGTAGAGATGATGCAGGTCCCTTTATTTCAAACTACATGGATCAAGGTATTTTAGAAAGTGACCCATTTGTTTCTATTGAAGAAGAGGGTGTTGGAAGATTAATGAAAATATGCGTGGATGAAGGTAAAGAAGCAAATCCAAAGCTAGAACTAGGAATTTGTGGTGAGCAAGGGGGCGATCCCAAATCTATTGATTTCTGTTACAGAATTGGGTTAGATTACGTTTCTTGTAGTCCATTTAGAGTGCCTATAGCTAGACTTGCTGCAGCACGTGCTACATTACAAAACAAATAAACACATTTCTTTTTCTTCTTTTATTTTTTAATTTAATCTAACTTCTCTATAGTGAAATTATTCTATCTATGCTATCCAAGAAAAAACCTACATCCTCTATGAATTCAAACAAAATTCTAACTAGATCAGATTTTAAAGACGTACGATGAAGAGCTATTAACTCATCTAGCATTTGTATATTGGTCTTCGTATTTGCAAACTCTGTATATATCCCAATAATGTCCTTTTCCGCAAGTACTCCAAGTAGATTTTCAAGGATTTCAAGTATAAAGTAGATTTTGTTATTAATATCTCCAGATTCACTGTAATCTTCTAACATAATCTTGGTTGAAATTTCTTGAGCCTTGGTTGCTATGTCTTCATATGCAATATCGAGCATTTCTGAGACTAGCTCATCTATTTCCATCTCATCAGCTTTCTGCTCAGTCGGTATTTCTGAAACTTCTAACCTCTTTGTTGTGATTTTGATCTCTTCATCTAACCACTTGACAAAGGATGGAGTAATGATGGGTTTTCTGTCAAGAAGCATATCCGCAGATGTAAAATCTTCTTGTTTAGGTTTAGGATGATAATATTGACCTTTAATTTCAGAGTGAATTATATATTCTGGATAGTGTTCGTAAACGTATTCAACAAGTTGCCTAACACTATAGTTTTTGAAATCATAACATAAATCTTGAATTACTTGGTCGTATATCTCCCCAAAATCATTTTCCAAGAGATATTGTTCACCATGTTCCGTAATCTGATAACGATGAAGTAATTCACCACCTGTTTTTTCTACTTCTTCATGTTCGATATATCCATAATTGATTAAATGCTGAATGTCCTCCTGAACTGCTTGACAATATGGACCAAACTTGAAGGGAATAAAATCATAATCGGTATTAATGTGATAATTCTTTTCTAAAAGAAAGGTTAATTTTTGAAACTGGACTCTCCCGTTGATGTATCCCATGTGTTTTAATAACAATAATAAAGTCGCATAACGGGACATTCTATTATATTAACAAGAGATTAATATATAAACTCATAAAAACATTCAAGACATAGATATTTGACCTCTAGGGCTCTGTAAATATGTTTTTCACAATTTTTCACTATTTTTTACTCAAATATAATGATTTCATGAATCTACTCTATAAACTACATTTTCACGATATCCTGTAGTTACAATGACATGACCAACCAAAGAATAATCCAATTCTCTATCACCAGAATCTACCAAAAAAGGTTGCCCATTTAGTGAATTAATCTTCTGGCTTGTAGCAATAACAATGATATTGTCTATTCCTACTCCCTTAATTACATCTGGACTCAATTGCTGATTACCTCTCCCAAATAAGAAACCTTGCCCTCCAATGGGAGTTATAATCAACTTAGCTTTATTCTCCATAATGTGCTTGATTAGTTTTTTTTCATTCAGATCCTTTTCTATGAGTTTTTTATTATAAATGAGGTCTACTCCTAGTAAAGTGTAGTCAAGTTTTAATTTTTTCATGATTGATCTAGTAGTTGTACCGGGTCCAATAATATAGAAACAGTCCTCTTCCATATTCTCTATAATTTCTTGAGCAATAGCTTCTTGAGCATATTTTTCATTTGTTGAACTCCCAGCTTTCATTCCTCGAACATGTCTTCTCTCAAAAGGGATTTTTAGGTAACCATATAGTTTTGCAGAAACTGCCCCTGCTCTAAATGCTTCCTCATCTATATCCATAACTTCAACTTCTTTTACAGCTTTTACCTTCCCTTGAAGATATAACAATGCCAAATCTCCAGCTCTCATTGGATTACTAGCAAAAACAGCTGAATGCATTTTTACACCTGTTGGAGTACCTAATACAACAAGTTCATCCCCTATCGCTGTATAAATGTCTCTCGCTGTTCCATCTCCTCCAGCAAAAAGCAGGAGGTCAATTTTATGTTTACATAAATCTCTGGAAGCCTGCTGAGTGTCGTCACCAGTAGTTTTTCCTTCTATTATTGTTCCAATTACTTTAGGAACAAAACCACATTGTCTTGCTGCATTTTCACCCATTTCGGTTGGATATGTAATTAATTCAATTTCATCTTTAAGAGAAACAATTCTTTCTAGTGTTTTTACTGCACGTTTTGATGATTCTTGTTCTGCTCCCATCTCTTTGGCCTTTGCTAAAATAGCTGATCCATCTGTTCCTTTGAGTCCAACTTTACCTCCCATTCCAGCGATAGGATTAACTATTATACCTATTCTTCTCATTTCTATTCATCTTTGTACAGCTTTTACTTCTTGTTTTTCTTCAAATAAGCTCGCCAAGTAATGGCCCATTTATCTGGATCATCCAATATGTCCGTTTTCAATTTATGTATAACACTTCTATGGGGAGCATTTTTTACAATCCCAGGGTTGTCGTATGCTTCTTCAACAACTTTCTTTAATCCAGCAATATACTCATCTAGTTCAGCTTTAGAGTAAGATTCAGTTGGTTCAAGAGTAAAAGGTTGAGGTACAATAAATGGGTGGTGGCTAGACCACATGTGAAAACCAAAATCAACCATACGACAAGTAATATCCTCCGTTGTCACACCTGTTTCCTCGTATAGTTTATTCCAACTATAACGAACTTGTTCGATTCGATGCCTCCCCCTTGCATATGGAGCACTCGCACCACGTATTTCTAAAACCTTCTTTAGGAGATAGTTATTATTGAGAACAGCGATCTGAGATACTTCTTTTAATCCTTTACTACCTAAACTCATAATCCAAGAATATGCTTTCAGGATTGCTGGGACTACTCCATAAAAAGCTCTTACTTTGCCTATGCTCTTGGGTACATCATAATTGAAATAAAATTTCTCATTATCATATTCCACTAAAGGTACGGGTAGAAATTTTATGAGTTCTTTGGTTACTCCAAGAGCTCCTGTGGCAGGACCGCCACAACCATGTGGAGAAGAAAAGGTCTTATGAAGGTTAAAGAAACAAAGATCAAAATCAGCTTCTTTCGCTCTAGTGATTCCTAATATACCATTAGCGTTTGCTTGGTCATAGCCACAAATACCTCCAGCATCGTGAACAATTTGAGTAAATTCTTTTATCTTAGGATTAAAGATTCCTGTATCTTCTGGATTGGTAATCAACAATCCTGCTGTTCGATTGGAGACAGCTTTTTTTAGTGCTTCAACATCTGGTAACCCATCTTTATTTGGATAGATATTGATAACTTTGTAACCTTTTACTGTAGGTGCAGCGGCATCTGATGGGTGAGAAAACATTGTGGAGATTATCTCATCCCGTTTTTCTGAATCACCATTAGATTCATGGAAAGCATGAATAATAGATGCCATTGCAAATATTGCTTGACTACCACCCCCAGGTTGAAATGTAAACTTATCCAATCCTGAAATCTCTCTGAGAAATAAATCCAATTTGTAGATTATTTCCAATATCCCTTGAACTGTTATTTCATCTTGTGACGGATGAAGTTCTGTCACTTTTGGAGATTTCGCAAATTCTTCATTTATTTTTGGACTATATTTCATTGTACATGTTCCTTGACCAATATCAACGTTCAAATCTGCTCCAAGGGTTTGTTGGGATAATCGAAGATAGTGTTTAAGGACTTGCATTTGAGAAAGCTCTGGTAAATTGGGTGGTTGCTTTCTTATCATGTTTTCAGGAAGTTTAGAGATTCCGTCACCAACAATTTCCTCAATCTCTCTCTCAATTTCAGGAAATAATATTCCTCGTTCACCTTTATTACTTAGTTCAAAAATGACCGGTTCATCCCATTTTGCTTGATGGAAATTTCTTACTTTAGTTCTCTTGTTCATAACAAATCCTCCTTAGTTCAAAAACTCCTCCAATGTTTGGATAAGACGATCAATGTCCTCTTTGGTATGAATCTCTGTTATACAGTAGACAGCACAATTTCGTAATTCAGGAAACTCTCCTGAAATATCTTTTCCACCAAAAATATTATTTTCAAGCAAAGCTTTGTTTATCTCTTTAACAGATTTACCAGTGTCATTGAAATCTACAACATATTCTTTGAAATGTGAAGATTGTTCAAATGGTATTATTACTCCATTTATCTCAGATAATCTTTTCATAGCATATTGCGATTTTTGTACAATTACTTGACCCAATTCTTGCATTCCTTGCGGACCTGCTAATGCCAAGTAAACCCCTGCAGTAATGCCCCATAGTGCAGTTGCTGTTCCTATAAATTCTTTACCCTCAATTCTGTCATGAAAGGATGTCCGATCGTAAGTAACATCTCCAAATCCATGTTCACCTTCTACGGTAGTTGTGGTAATTCCAAAAAGGCGCGAGGGATATTCCATTACAAAGCTTTCTTCGTCTCTAGTAGCAATAAAACCTGCAAGACCTCCACCAAACTGCATATGCATACCTAAAGCTTGAATATCTCCACAAACAATATCTGCACCATAATTACTCGGGGGAATTAATACGCCTAAAGAAATTGGATCTGTTCCAACAAGACTTAAAGCTCCATGAGAGTGTGCTATTTCTGAAATAACCTTGCCTTGGTCTTCAATGCAACCTAGGTATGAAGGATTTTCAAAGTAGACACCAGCTGTCTTTGATGATATTTTTTCTTTCAAATCCTCAAAATCAAGCTTACCAGTTTTTGAATCATATTGAACTAGATCAATTTCAATAGTAGGTTTACAATAGTTTTTGATTATAGAAAGCCTATCAGGGGAAATGGTTTTCGAAATCAGTATCTCAGAACGACCTGTGATTCTTCTTGCCATTCTTATGGAAGTACTAGCAGCTTGACCCCAATCATACGTTGGTACATTTACTACATCCATATCTAGAAGCTCTCCCATCATACTAGCATATTCGAAAAGAGTTTGAAATCTTCCGTGATCTTCGTAAGGTTCCCCAGCATAGGCAGTCAAAAATTCAGAACGTTGGTTGATTTCATCACATATTGCAGGAACATAATGTTGCCAACAATCTCCACCCAGAAAACTAAGATTTTCTTGACATGTTTGATTTTTTGATAGAATTTGTTCTACATGTCTCTTTAGTTCGTACTCAGAAGGAAAGGGTTTGGGTAAATTCATTTTTTCCTTAAATCTTAGACTTTCAGGAATATCTTCATAAAGCGTCTCTATATCCTTTACACCAATCTCTTCCAGCATTTTTGCTTTAACTTCTGGAACAGAATTTGGGATATAAGGATGAACAACTTTTTCTTTTTTATTCATAAAATACACCTCCAACAAAAACTTGAATGAAATTTTAATTCACAATCTAAGCTAAACCTCCACCATCAACAATTATGGAAGTACCAGTTACCCAGCTTGAGAGGTCACTAGCAAGATAAAGAACCGTCCGTGCTACATCTTGAGGTTTGCCTACTCGATTGAGCGGACGATCTGCAGCTTCATTCATAAATGCTTCTTCATCAACACCCAATTGTTTTGCTTCTCCACGTAAAAGCGGGGTGTCGACATCACCTGGGCAAACACAGTTGACACGAACTCTGTCCTTACCATGATCTATTGCCATTGCTCGTGTCATGTTCACTACGCCACCCTTTGCTGCACAGTAAGCAACAGCATTTGATCCCCCCTTAATTCCCCAACCTGATCCGTTGTTAATAATACTTCCACCTCCTCCTTTAATCATAATGGGGATTACATGTCTAGAAAGTAAATATATTGATTTAAGATTAACATCGATGATTAACTCCCAATCTTTTTCTTCTAAATCAACAACATTCTTACGACGTATCACGCCAGCATTATTAAACAAGATATTAATTTTTCCAAACTCTTCATAAATTGCATCAACCGTTTTCTTACACTCAGAATCAGAAGTAACATCACACAAGAAGAATTTAGCTTTTCCTCCTGCATCTCTAATCTGTTCAGTTACTCCTTTACCGTCTGATTCATTAATATCGATTAATGCAACAGAAGCTCCTATCTCTGCTAGAAGTTTTGCAGTTGCTAGACC
>JAGLTP010000603.1 GCA_023135215.1 Candidatus Heimdallarchaeota archaeon | reverse complement strand
TTTTTCATAGAAAATCGCTAGTAATTCTTTATTTTCAAAGGGAAGGATTTCTGCTTTTCCACTGAAGGTTATTGTACTAGAAGGTGCGAATCTAAGATAATGATGTGGAAATGTAATAATGAAGGAAACTGTAGGATTTCTTTTGATATTTACAGCTTTTTTGTATTTCTTAGATGTCGCTATATATAATGCAAATTTTTTTTCAGGTGAAGAAACTCCATAAAGAACCCCTGTTGAATGAGGAGATCCATCTTGATTAACTGTGTTAATAATCCCAAATGTTTTAGTTCTAACCATCTTTTCAATGAATGAAAATGAGAAGTTTTTCTTGTTCATTACAAACGCCAATATTTATTTATCAAACATGTCTTATAAGTAGATGAATTAATTGCATATAAATTATATTGAGATATTCAAAATCATAATTTCAGCTTAAAATACTTGAAGAGGATTGTTTTGGAGAAAGAAAAGAGATTGCAATTTGTTTTTCTTACACTTGCCTGTATTTCAGTAATTGTTATTGTTCTTTTTGGTCTTGCTATTAATTTCTATCCCGGAGGACATTGGCAAGATTATTCAGCAGAAGGTTTTAACCTATTGTACAATCCCATTAGTGATTTAGGTAGAACAACAGCTTATAATGGAGAATCAAATACTATTTCATTTGCACTTTATGCTAGCGCTTTAACTATGATGGCAATTATTGTATTAGGATTTTATTCTCTTATTTGGAAATATTTCCAAAAGAAAAGGTCGACCAAGTGGTTAAGCATCTTTGGATCCCTCTGTGGTATCGTTCAGTTTGTTCTTTATTTAGGAATAGCATTCTCACCAGCAGATACTCGAATAACTGCACATTTGAAATTCGTCTTTTCAGGTCCAGCTTTCCTGTTTACTGCAATCCTATGTTATACAATCGTATTCTTTATTGAGAAAGATTTTCCAAGATTAAACGCTTATTCATATTTAGCTATGGTTGTTGTTACCATCTTATTATTAACAGCAGTAATTGTGGGGACAATATATGGACAACCATTATTTTCAATGACTCGTCGAGGAGGACACACAATTTTCATTTTTATAGTTACTCTTGTTTACGGATTACAAGGAATCGGTGCTTATCTATATGAAAAAAAACGAGCATTGATACAACAGGCACTGCAGTAGGAAATTTTTATAGCTTTTCCAATGATGTTTCTTAGTAGTGCTTTCTTTGATGTTTCAGGATTACCTGTTATAAACGTAATCTCAAAGATGCTGCCATTGACATATATGGTAGAGGCATAGAGAGCTTCAATGAAAACAAACAATGTAGCAATAGCTTGGATAGATATTGGAATAAGTTTGACTTTTGGTGTTGGTCTATTGATAATAGGAATTTTATTGACAAAATTATCAGAAAGATAAAAGAAAATAAAAAAATAAGAAAAGAAGATTAGTATTTATGACCACAACTTGCGCAGAATTTAGCATCGGGGGCGTTCTTAGCACCACAATCGGTACAGAATTTAACTTCGCCTTTCTTCTCATCGTCGGTAGGATCTCCGCAGTGTCCACAGAATTTAGCTATTGGTGATACTTTCTTTTTGCATTGATTGCATGTGATAAATGCTGCTTCTACTTCACCTTTTTTCTCAATTTTGTCAGCTTGCTTTATTTCGCTTCTTGAGAAAAGATTGTTTACCATTACTGCACCTGTTAATCCACTTCCACCTTCAGGGAGAGCTTCAGCTACTTGAGCCATTCCAGCATATTGTTGGACTTGGCCTGCTGATACACCAGATCTCATCCAGAACAGTCTGTCTCTGTATTCTGGAGTTGTATCGATTCCACCGAACTTCATGTTCTTTAGATTTACACCCATTTCCAATAGATCGCCTTTGACTTCCTTTTCGATGGAATCAGAGGTTTTACCTAGATTCGACATCACATCAACAATGCCTTTTTCAGATAACTTACTAATAACTGATTCAACTACGAACGATCTAAAGAAATCATTGAAAGCAGATGTTGTAAAGATGTCTCTGTTTCCTGCGATTTCGAATGCGAATTTTTGTGGATCTGCTACTTTATAGAAATAATCTCCAAAGAATTGCAATGGTGCTAATTCTTGTGTTTGACTTCTTCCACCGAATTTTCCTTGAAAATCGCTCATTGATAGAAAAATCACTTGACAATTAAATGGTGATTTATCAAAACCAACAATCTTTGATAGAAATGTTGTCAATAGTGGAATATTCTTTGTTTTCATAAAGTGTCTTCCTGATTTAAGAACATCATAAGCGATAGAGTCTTTTATGAATACTGCGACTTGGTTAGGCATCACATTTACCTGATCTCCCCAGTTTATTGTATCTCGGGGATGTCGGTACATTATTTCGTCTCCACGCCCTGTTGCCCATTCAATTACTTCAACCATTTTTATACCTCTTTAATTTATAACCTTAAGTCGGTTCTAAATCAAAATATTGTAAAACTCACTTTTAAAGGTATTTAATGTGCCTCCTCTCCCTCTAGATTTAACATTTACTTTCATTTATCAAACCAAAGATATAAATAAAAAACAGAAAACGCATACCTAGAAAATCGTTAGGGGTTAAAGTAATCTTGCAAATCCTTTTATTTCAAGATAGAAGACTCTTTCTTCATTTTTTGCAAATCCTGCTTGCATCACTTGGTATCGGATTAGCTCGTTTGTTATTCCCCTTCCAGGTAGTTGCTTTAGGAGGAAGTGAAGCTATAGTTTCCATCACTTCAGTATTATATGCAGCAGGACAAGTTATTGGATTGATTTTCTTAGCGAGAATTTGTGGTAGAAGCGAATCAGCATTTTTTATTGTTATGCTAATGTGGTTTTCTAGTTTAATTTCCATGTTTTTACCTTTTCTAGTTACTGTTATTATTGCTCGTTTCTTTGAAGGATTAGGTTACGGTTTACTCATAATTGCCATACTCAATTTTTCTGATACATTTTTTAAAAATAATAAAGGAGAAGCAGTTGGAACTCTTTTTGGGAGTATTTTTTTTGGTGGAGCTATTGGTCAAGGATTAGCAGGATTATTCGAAGAGACTATTTTTGGAGAAAGAGCTTTCTGGATTTTTTCCCCCTTTCAACTAGTTCTTCTAATAGGAATTTTTCTAGCTATAGTTTCAGTTATTCTTGCTTTTATTAGTCACAGAAGCACAAGAGCTAAAATGTTTGAAGTTGACAGTATGGCAATACCTCATTTTCACCTTGAAAATCTTAAGGGATTGTTTAAATTTCTACCTTTTGTTCTCCTTCTGATAATTTATACACTTTATGATTTTTCTCATGGGATATATACTCCAAACCTTCCTCTTGTTCTTTCTTCGCATGGAATATCGAAAATCCAAATTTCCTTGATATTTTTTACCGGTGATGCAATTTGGGGATTAGCGCAGATCTTTACGGGTAAACTAGTCGATAAAATGGGTTCTTGGATACCTATGGCTCTAAGTATGGTTATCAAAGGATCAGGAGTTATTGGGTACAATCTAGTTTATCCATGGGTAGGTGTTCTTTTTCTTTTTGCTATTGTAGGTATAGGTGAATCATTAATGGAACCTGCAAGGAATATTGCTATTCTAGAAATGGAAAATTATTTTGATACAGAATTATCAGATGATAAGGTTCATCATGAACATAGACATCTTAATATTTCAATGAGTAGGGGACAAGGATTCTCTTTTGGAATTCATTCTCATGTCCATGAACATAAACCTAGTAAAGAATCCATGATTATGGGATTACAATTAGCTGGAATATTATCGTTTGGTTTAGGTGGTATTGTAGGCAGTGCAATTCTAGGATTTGGTGGAAATGCTGAACTACTTATTTATATTGGTGCTGCTGTGTTAATTTTTGCTTCTTTCTTTGCTATAGTAGAAAAAATATATAAATATGATAATAAGAAAAAGTAGCAATTCTGTAAACCAAATCCACATCAATCGAAAAATTGTAAACCTTTATTCTTGAGTAATTAAGGTACTTCCTCACCCTCTGGTTCCTGCACATCTGACTCTATTATTAGCTCTTCTGTTTCTATTTTTTCTATCTCTTCTTTACACATTGGGCATTTTGGATTTAATCTTAGCCATGTACGAAGGTGGTTTTCATGATAGATATTATCACAGTGCTGACAAACTGCCACTTCTGTTCCTTGTTCTACAAATGAATTACAGATCTTGCATCTTGGTAGCATTTTAGTACAATTCCAGCAATCCATTCTTTGACTTGTATTTGGATAATTACAGTATGGACACCTGATTATTACTCTTCTTTTCAACCTTTTAGTTACTTTTGTTGATGTTTTATACAGGAATGTCCTTGCTGAGCTTACATCCTCTCCAAAGTATTCTCGCCAGTCTAAAATTGGTTTAACAAAAGCTACTAAACAAACTAATGATGAAATTGCGAGTCTTATCTCAAAATTGAGGACATCTTTAGGTAAAACAAAGAACAATACTACTCCAAAAATGAATAGAATCAGATAATTTCTAACAAAGATGTATTTTATTGACCTACCAATTACCTTTATCTGTTTCCAGATCCAACGCATAATTTTTTTGAATCTTTCTGGATTGTATATCCATTGGAAAAATCTCTTCAAAATTCTTGGTATCTGTTTTGTTACCTTCCACCAAGCTTGTGCAATAGTTTCCAGTATTCTTCCTATTGTCTTAAATATTTCAGCTAATTCCTTTCTAAAGTGAAATATAAAGTTGAATAAAATCAAACCAGCTCCTGCAATGTGGTAATATCGAGAGGTTAGAATTCCTATTACAGTAAGAATGATAACAGTTAAACCCATTAAAGAGAAGAAGTTCCAAGGAGATCTGAGTAATTTCCAATTTATCCTTGCTAGCATTCTTTTTAGAACTTCTTTCATCCTTTTCATCATCTGTAAGAATTTGATGTTTAGGTCATATACTTCCATGAAATATCCGAAAATTATCACTAATACTCCTCCAACCATCATCAGATAATATGGATATTGTTTAACGAATAAATCATCTATACCCATTACAAACATAAGAACTGGAAAGTATAGAAGAATAAAACCAAGGAATGCTGTTATTGCACCTAATACAAAGTCCTCTATTCCTTTTCTTCGCAACCTTCTAACAATTAATCCAAATCCAAGTATCAATACACCAAAAATGAACACTGATAGAACAGCTCTAAATCGAGAATCATCAGTATCTAGTTGAAGAGCGATCGATAATACTATTGTAGAAATAATCCCGATAAGAGAGATAACTAATCCAATCCAGAAAATAATTATATCTGGATTTCTAGTTTTTCTTTCTTTGAGTTTAGTTTTATCTTCACTCATTCTTGCCACCTCTCCTTGATTTGTTTTGCTAACACTCTTGAGCTTCCAGTTCTTAGTTTTTTAAATTGACGTTGAAGCAATAATAAAGCAACAACGGCTAATAGGATTAATCCTCCTCCAATTGCTGCCATCGTCCAGTGAACTAAATCTCCGATTGGTGTTTGCAGAAAATCAACTCCAATAACTAAGGAAAGACCATAAGCGGCAGATCCTAACACAGTCAAAAGCAGAACTAGCCAGATAAAATTATCAAAAACATAAATAGCAAATGACCGTATTGTTAGCCAAATTGTGTCTAATATTTTCTTGATTACCTTTGGTATTTTCTTCAGGAATTCCCAGAATCTCTTTGGATGGAATATCCAATGGCCAAAAAGTAAGAATACTCCACCTATTGATAGAGAGAGTATTGCAGCTATATTCCAACTCTGAATGAATGATATAACAATTCCATATATGACGGCTGCAAGCCCAAATATTCTGAAGATTATCACTCTACGTCTGACTAAAGTTTTAACCACAGATTTGAGAGTATTATAGAAGTATTTCAGAACAGCTTTTCTTGAAAGGAGTAAACTAACTACAATGACAATTATCCCTATCCAGATTAAGTGATCAGTAACAGCACCGAAGTTGATTCCTTCTCCTCCTTTATCTGCATATATAAGAATAAACCAAAAGCCTATTGTAGCTCCTGTAAGTCGTAAAAACTCTTTTAGAAAAACCCACCAGTGTTCTCTAATGAAATTAGCTAAGGCAACCAATCTATTCCATATTCCTTTCAGAATACTTCTAGTAAAATTATAAATAGCATTTAAAGACCTATAGAAAACATCTACTGCAATGAATCTGATGCCTCTCCACACTGTTCTGTAATGATGAATTGGAACATATAATACACTGACAGCTATAATGATTGTATACCACCATTCAAAGCTTTTTGAAATTTGGATTGAGAAATAGATTATTACTACAATAGCAACAATATCTAAAGTATGGAGAAGAACCTTTAACCAATTCTCTTTAAAGAATCGCAGAATATTAACGAATACGCTCCAAATATATCTTATTGGTCGTGTCATCCATACAAGAAAATCTTTCAGTAATAAACCAACATGTTTGAAGAAACGTCCAATCTGTTTAAGGATAAATATTCGTGTTAATGTTTGAAAAACTATAATGAATAATATTATCCATCCTGCATAAAGATTTGGTTCTACAAAAATCCAGAATATAATCCCCAAAGCAATAATAGCTGCTAATCGCATGAACTCTTTGAGAAAAATCCACCAATTTTTCTTAAGGAAATTATATAATGCAACTGCTGCTTTTTTTATTATCCTTCCTACTGCTTTCAGAAAATTGAGTATTAAAACTGGTTCAACGATTATTCGAGCAAAAATTGTTATAAATGCTCCAATTGCCATTAAAGATGATGTGAGAGGAAGCCAATTAACATAATCCTCTAATGTAAATTCTAGTACTACACCAAGAACAACTATGAGTATTCCCATCACTCTTATAGAAGCTATTTTGTGTTTTATTATAAACCGCCACACAGCTCTTCTAGAAAAAACTTCTGCGATCAACGCAATTATTATACCTATTCCATAGAAATAATTCTGAATAAAGAACCAAATTTCCAATCCAGTCAGAACAATTATGACTATTCCTGTTGCAAAGAAAATTAGTCTAGTTAATTCTGCAACAATTTTCTTCCAATATTTCTTGAAAAATGCTGCTATTTTCTTAATTGAGAACTTTAATGCTTTAAAGATAGCTTTTAGGATAAATCGTCTTGTGAAAGCTTGAAAGATTATAATAGACATTATCACCCAACCTGCATAGAAGTTTAGCACAACAAAAATCCAGAAGATAATACCCAGAGTGAAGATAGCAGCTATTCGTATAAATTCCTTCGAAATAATCCACCAGTGTTTTCCAATAAATTTGAAAAACGAAATGATAGCATTCCAAACTCCTACAGATATTCTTTTTACTATTACAGCAATTTCATAGAATATTCTATAAAAGACATCAACTGCGATAAATCGTATTGCTCTCCATATTCTTCTGTAATGATGAGCGATAGGATAAACACAGCTTAATGATAAGATAATTAACTTCCAAATTACAATTTCCCAAGTTACTACAACATAGATAATTATTGCCAAAGAAACAACATCTAGGGAGTAAAGGATAATGTTTTTCCAGTGAGTTTTAATCCATTTGAAGAAGGAGACAAGTGTGTTCCATAAAAATCTCAAAGGCTTTTTTATTAGTTCCCAGATTCCTTGATCCAGAAAAGTCAACTCAATGAATATACCTACAACAATGGCTCCTATCCCCCAATAAACAAAGAATGTATCTCCGAGAACGGAAGTTAAAAAACTTTCACCAAAAGTTATTTGCTTGATAAATGAACTTAGAATTAACAAAAAACCAATAACTATCAGAAATACACCAATCTGAACTTTCTTTCTCACTGTCAGATTATATCTTAACATTTGAGTTGCAAGATAAAAAGTAATAACAACTGAGACCACTATTAATGAAATTGACAGTATATTTAATAAAACTAAAAGTGCAACAGATCCTTCTATAACTAAGGAGAATACCAATATTGCTACTACTAAAACTACAAATAAATAATAGAATATATTAGACAAATAGGTATGAATTTTTTTCTCTTTCTTGACTTCCATCTTATTATTTTATACTTCCTATTATTTAAAAATTCAGTTAAAAGAAATTTTAGCCTTTTGTTTAATGAATTGCATATCAAGTAAGTTTTATATCTTATTAGCTTCTATTTTTTCTTAAGTGATCTCGATGTCAGAGTTTGAAGTTCTTCCTTCTCAGGATGATAATAAAGGAAAAATGCAAAAACAATTCTCAGT
>JAGLTP010000602.1 GCA_023135215.1 Candidatus Heimdallarchaeota archaeon | reverse complement strand
ACTATCAAGAACTTCGAAGGAGTTTACGCTCATTTAATTGTTAAAGAAAATGATAAGATAAAAGGCAGAGCTTTGGCCTACTTTACTGATGATCCCAAGTTAGCAATCAATGGCTACATGTATGGAGAAGCTAATACACAAAAAGCACTTCAAAAAGTTATTTTCGAAAAATCCAAAGAAAAAGAAGTAGAAAGAATGCAGATGTTCTTTAATCCTCGTAATGAAGCCATAATCCCATCCTACGAAGAATATGGATTCAAATTGGGTTGTAAAGGAATAATATTTGAGAAAGATATCTGAATTATCTTCCTCTTTTCTATTTTTTACTATTCAGGAAGTTTGGTAGGGATACTAGAATCATCTTCAGCAGGATTCATCTTTCCTTCTCTTCCAAGAGAAATTTGCTTCTGATCCTTAAACATCTTACACCATCCATTCTCAATAGTTATTACTTCACCAATTTTATACTTCTCGCCAGTATCCTTACCCCAGAGTGTAAGAGTAGTAGATCCTGTTTCATCAATTACTAAGACATCCCAGACATAGAGTAATCCTGAACGTCCTTGGACCTCTCTTGGTCCTTGTTTAGAAATTACTCTTACTTTTAAGCTATCGAAATTTGATTCAGGTTGCAATTCTTCAACTTTCAAATTAACCACCACATATTATAATTAGTATTTTGACATTTAAACACTTAAGTTTTACCTCTCAGTATTCAAAGAAATATATGGAATTTATTTTATATACTTGTCAGTATCTATTAATTAGAACGTAGTTGATTAAATGCAAGATGTAGAGACGGCTCTAGACAAAATCCCAAATTATAGAGATTTAGCTAAGTATACTAGTAAAATTAAACCTAGAATGATTTATAGAAGCTCTCATCTAGCTCCTCACAGTTCTGAAGATTACTTCGGTGAGTTGATTGAAGGTTTTGAAATAAAAACAATAATAGATCTTAGATGGCCTACAGAAACCAAAAGATTCCCATACTCTGAGGAAACGATTAAAGAAATAAATTATGTGAATGTCCCTCTACTTGACACACTTCTAAATAAGAAAGATGTGACAAGGTTTATTCCATATAATGAGAAAGGAGGATTTTATGAAATCATTCCAATATATTTCAAAAATCAAATCAAGAGTATTTTCGAACAACTAGTTTATGTGGAAACTCCTATAGTGATTCATTGCTGGTCAGGGAAAGATAGAACTGGAATGATGGTAGCACTAATTCATCTGCTTCTAGATACCGCAGAAGAAGAAATCCTGGAAGATTATTTAGCAACGGGAATGACAACAAGTAAGGAAAAAATCCAACCATTTCTTGATATCATTGCTAGCCATGGAGATGTTAGAAATTACTTATCTTCAGCTGGATTGACGAATAGTATCTTGAACCAAGTAATACAAAAATATAGTAAATAAAACAATAATTCCATTTACTCATTTGGAAAGTTCATCAATGATTTTGTCTGTCTTTTCCTTTAATTCATCCACTTGTGGATTTTGTTCTACTTCATCTAGAAGAAGTCTCGCTTCCTTATAGTAAAGCAAAGATTCTTCGTTATTACCTTCTTCTTCCAGTACTTGGCCTATTGTTGTAAGGTTAGTATAATGAATTCCTCGATGTTTCTTTGTAAAATCAGTTCTATCAATCTTCCCTGGAGCAAAATTCTTGAGGTAGTCTAGATTTTCTTTTATCAATTTGTCTGTGAACATTAGATCATCATGCCCAGATAGAATAATTATTGGTTTTCTAGATATATAGTCATCTAACGTTTCTGAATATTCTTTTAGATTAAGCTTTCTTAGATAAGGGAGAGGAGTCTCTATATTATCTCCAACAAATAACACCTCATCTATCTGATCATAACATGAGGATGAATCTTCAGTATGTCCTGGACTATGGAAAAACTCAACTCCTTCTTCTACGAAGATCACCTTCTTTGAAAATAGGACATTAGGAAGAGTGAGTTCTACATCTCCCTTCTTATGATCCACATAATCCTTTAGATCTGACTCTCCGATTTCTTCTATTTTCTTTCGACAGAGTTTATGAGCTAAAATGATTGAATCCTTGAAACACTGATTTCCCCAAATATGGTCATAATCATGATGAGAATTGAACACAACAATAGGTTTTGAAGTAAACCCCTTTTCTTCCAAAAACCCTAACACTTCTTTCATTGGATCAGGACCTAAAAAGGTATCACAAATAAACAGATATTTTTCTCCGTTAATTGCATATACATTAGTTCTATAAGGATCATCAAAACTGAAGAAGAATCCTCTCGTTCCTACTTCCTGAACTTTCATAAAATCTGGTTTTTTGATAACTTCCCCATTAATAAAGTTTAGGAGGGGTTTGATTTGGAGTTAGAACTGTGGTAGAAAATCTTCTTTAATTGAATCCCATATATCATCTTGTGTAATTGATTCTTTTGCTATAATGGATTTGAGTATTTTCTTAAGAAGAGT
>JAGLTP010000601.1 GCA_023135215.1 Candidatus Heimdallarchaeota archaeon | reverse complement strand
TCTACTTCAACACTCGATACTCCTTCAATACGCTCAAGCTCATCCTTTATTTGATCTATACTAACTTCCTTAAGTTCGTCAGAGTCTATATAACCTTCATAAACACAAGCACTTTGAGTGAAACAGAGACCAGTACTATACAAGGTCTTTATGCCAAGTCTAATGAAAATAGAACCCATTTTTCTTAGGAAATCAGGAGATAGTTTTCCTATATTGATATTGATTTTCGCGACTTCATTGGTGCTTGTTGGAATAATTCTAATTATACGAGTATTTGGCGCAAGAATTAAAACAGCGAATGTTTTACCATCTGGTTTGAGAGCTGATAAAAATTCCTCAGGGAGTTCGATTGGTTTTTCAGCTTCTAATTTCACCATCTTTGCGATTGTTACTGATTGCTTATCACTGCTCATTTTATTTTTCTCCATCTGTTCTATTATTGATTATTTTATGTAATTACAGTATTAAATACTTTATGCCTTTCTTATATACTTTACGCTACTTCGCGTATACTTTGCATTATTTTGTTTTATTAAATAGAGTTTCTTTTATTGTAATTATTTGCGCTTCTAATCCATCTATTTTAAAGAATACAGCATTCTTACGAAATTAGCAATAACTTTTAATAATTCTCAGACGCTTTTACCTTCAACCCTAAGGAGTTATACTTATGAGTAACAACCTTTCTGAAAATCCTGAAGAAATAAACGAAGATTTGTTCTCAATCCCCCATCCTATTCGTTCTTTGTGGGGTATTCTCATCTCAACATTTTTTCTACGAGTAGCTTTTGGAAGTACAACTGTTCTAATGCCTATTTTTATTTACTATCACTTGCAAATGGAAGGAGCGTATGCAAATCTTTCAATAATTGTTGTTGAGGTAACTTACGCAATTGCAGTAATTGCCAGTTCAGGATTTTTCGGTTTTAAATCAGATGCAACAGATGCTCGTAGATGGATATTATTCGGTACAGCTGCCGGGGGATTGATACTTGCTGGATATGGATTCTGTGCTTTAAATTGGCAAGGATGGATAGGTATAATTCCGCTAGCTAATGGCTTGTTGATATTTGGTATGAGCCTTTTTCATTTTCTTCATGGTATTGCAGGATCATGTAAAGTAAATTCATCTTATGGTTATTTATCCCGATTTTCGGTGTATGAAAACAGAGGAAGAAGAATCGGTTTTTACAATGTTGCAGTTACAGGAGGAAGATCTGTTGGTGTAATTCTTGCAGGAACTCTATATGATCTCATAGTCCAACCACAGGAAACTGCGACTTCATGGGAACCCCTGTATCCTCAAAGATTAGTTTATCTATATTTGCTATTTGCCTTTGCGATTGTGATTTCGGCAGTCATAGTCTACTTCCTCTTAGATAAAACAAAATCTATGATTAAAGATGAAGATTATAATTTAAAACAAGAACTTCTTACCTCTTGGCAATTGATGACAAATAAAAATAGACGCGGAATAGTTCTTCCTTTGTTGGGAATAGCTTCCATAATTGGTATTTTAAACAACTGGGCGTTTCTTGTTTTGTCAATTGAAACATCCCCTGGAACTGCAGGTTTAACAACAATAGCAATTACACTAGCGATGGGGATTCCTATGGCTTTATGGGGTTGGGTTGCTGATAAGATAGGTAGAAGGAAAACTCTCTGGATAGGAGTTTCCGGTCTGATATTCATGTTAGCATGTTTACTTATAGCTTTCTTTGGAAATTTTTTGACTGGAGGGGAACCATGGTATAGTCCTTCTTCCCAATTTAATACATCAGGTTTTCTTGATAATATCTGGCTTTTAATTCTCATAATACTTGCTCTATTTATAGGTTCAGCATATTTTCCTGCAATAAGTGGAAGATTAGGTGATAGTAGCTCAATGGGTTTGAAAGAAGAAAGACATGGCTCAACAATGAGTATTCAACAAACAATTATGTCAATAAGTGAGATAATTGGAATAGTGCTTGGTGGTATAGCTTTAATGATTGTAAGTGTTGTTTTTGGAACTAATACAAATTTCGCATATAATATGATAGGATTATTGGTTCCAATTATTGCGCTGTTAATATTGACAACTATTGCATCTTTTCTATGGCCAGAAGAAGGAGAATTTCTTGAAAAGGTTAAGGTAAGAAGAAGAACAGAAAACTAACTTATTGACTTACCATCAATCTTTTAACCTAGTAAGAAAAGGCTGATTAAAGATGAAAAATCCATGGCTTTTTCTCAATAATCTAACTCTTGACCGAGACCTCATAGATTCGAATACAACTGTTCTAATAGGTTTCTCAGGATACGGTTCTGTTGGCACTGCTGTTTTAAACCATATGGTTGAAGAACTCAAAGTGGATTCAATAGGTTATTGGGGAACCATGAGCTGGTTTCATAAAGGAATATTGGAAGCTCCAATTACAATTTATAAACTTGATATGAAATCCAAGGATGAAAAGGAAAATTTTGTTCTAATTACATCTCGATTACCAATCCCAGTAGTAGGGTATGAAGCATTACCTGATGCCTTTTGGCGATGGTTATCGACTGAGATTCTCTCTTGGAATGCTAAACGCTATATTATAATTGGTGGATTGAGAGAAGAGGTAAGGAATTCTTCAAATGATTCTTGGATTACTTTAATACCAACAGCTGAATATACAAAACAGTTCAAAACTAAGCGAACATTCAAAGATGATCTCTCAATCAAAGGTCCTATAAGTTTTCTCTTAACTGAAGGAACAGCTTTTAAGGTTCCAGTTTTAGCAATACTCTCTTATTGTAACACTTATGATATTGATACTGATGCTGGATTAATGGCTTTAAAGGAGCTTGAGATTCATACAAGTCTGAATCTTGAATCCGAAAATCTTACAGAATTTGATTCAACATTCCTTGAGAACTATTTCGAGTTTCTTGATGAAGAAGATGAAAGAGAATATGAAGAATTTGAAGAGGAATATGATGAGGAATTTGAGGGTTATGATGAACAAGAGAGAAAGAGCAGTCAATATTCCTCGAGATCTCGTGATGTTAATAGAAAATTCAGAAATAACAAAGATGATCTTGATAAGTATAAATAATGTGTGATTATTTTATAATCTCTGATAAATCATTAATCTTTACCATTGAAATAGCTTTTTCAGGACAAATATGTTCACAGATTCTACATGCTTTACAGTATCTTTTATTGACAACAAGATTCTCAGAGTTTTGTTGAATTGTTCCTTCAGGACAATGAAACATACATTGCA
>JAGLTP010000600.1 GCA_023135215.1 Candidatus Heimdallarchaeota archaeon | reverse complement strand
TCCAAATTCCAATCCGAATCACAACTCATTTTATTAGAGGATTCTTAATTCCAAGGAGTGCTTTTCAACTTAGTTTTATGATATCGATGATAATTTCAACATTCATACTAGTCTGGTTCTATCCCTTATTAGCTGCAATTAATGGATTATTAGGAATGTGTGTTATCGTGATTATTTCATTCTCAAACCTAAAAAGTATAGAAACCCAAATGAGGTTTTATGCTCCAAAAGATAGAAAGAAGAGATGACTATTGTTGAAATTCATGAAGGGGGCATTTGATTCTATTAGATAAGGGACACAATCTAGCATTGAAGAAAATGGAAAACTGGTTAGAACAGAGAATATAATTCCTGTTCTATCTGTTATACTTTTCAGAAATCCTTTCTGTAGTTTTAGATATTTTGCTACTCTGCTGAAAAAACTTATAGAAGCTTCTCCTTATACTGTATTAAGTCTGTGATTGGAGATCTTTTATGTCAAGAAAACTGCACTTTTGTTTGTTTTTCATGATCCTCTTTCTAGCATTCTTATCTCCCGGTCCAATGCAAATAAGTGCTGAACAGGATTATCTAATTGTTAGAGTATTAGATGCGGAATACCCCCCTAGTGTATACATCGCTGAAAGTAATCCTTATACTCTTTTTGAATTTGAAATTGAATTTCAAATTGAGAATCCCACTCAATCAATAATTGAATGCCCTGTAAGGTGCAGTCCTGTACCTTCTCCTTATTTGAAAACAACTCTGCAAAACACTAGTATTACTGTCTATCACTCTGTTTCATTTTATTTTTCATATGGGAATTTTTCCATTCACCCAGGAATTTATAACAAGAGCGAATTTTTAGTTTTCACAGTTTGTCCATATCAGAATAATAGTCTTCCACTAGGAGAATATGAAGTATGGTTTGATTTTCCCAATTGTAGTTCTGTTCCTGTTCCTGTAGTAACGGAAAAGCTGGTTATTGATGTTACTGAAACCAGTGTAACCTATTATTTCGATTACAATAATGAATCTAGAGTTGTTTCTTCAGTGCAACAAACTGATTATCAAACATCTGTTTTTATCATTTCTTCTGTTTTTATGATAGTTCTGTATGATAGACGGAATCGAATCAAAAGAACGAAATTGTAGTTTTAGATATTTTGCGGATAATACTTACCCCTATTATTAAAAAAACAGACTTTTCTTTAGAATAGTGAGAAAATTTGTGTTTATTAGGCCATCTTTGACTATTCTATTAGAGATCTCTAATCAGAGGTAATAGCATGACTACTGTAGGAAAGCCCAAAGAGAATGAAGAAGAATCTAGTTTTGAGCAGATAGATATCACTGAGGGTTATTTAGATGCTATCAAGAATATTGAGAGTAAAGTCGAAACTGTATTGACTCCCAATGTTAAGGAAAAGATCTATCCTGAGGGAGTTCAGAAAATAACATATAGTCCCCAAACTGAATCTATTTACTATTATAAATCTGAAAAGAATGTCAATAATCTTTATCGCAGACCTTGGGAATTGTTTGAAGATAGAGGTGCTCTCATAGAGAACAAGCTTATCGAAGAACTTAGGGAGATAAAAGAAATAGGAAACGATCTGGAAGCTATCGCTAGTGAAGAAAAACA
>JAGLTP010000060.1 GCA_023135215.1 Candidatus Heimdallarchaeota archaeon | reverse complement strand
ACACCTAACAAACCTAGAACCACTCTGAGAAAATAGAAACCAAAAGAACCTGGAGTTAACCCACCATTTTCAACGTCTGTAATATGAACACCATTAACCTCGAATATAGTTAAATCATCATAATAAAGAGTAAGACCAGCATAAGCACCGTATTCCGGATCATATTCGGAGAACCCATCTTCTGGAGCAACGATTAAATTTCTCACTTCCCCAAGTTTCATTCCTATAACCTCATTATATAAACCGATTGGTCTAATAATGTCTATTGCTACTTGACCTTTGAAGGGAGATTGTTTTGTATAAACCTCAACTAGTGCTGCACTTACAGTTAATCGATACCCTATAGAAATTAAATCATTCTCTTTAACAACTGGAAGTGCTGCAGAACTATTCAAGCTAATATTTATGATAGAGATAGCTAATATAGTTATAAAAAAATATGAGATTTTGAGATATTTTCTCATCGAAATTAGGAAACATTGGTAATAATAAAAAGATATCGAAATAAGAAAAATGTGGTATTGGCGCCCGTGCCGGGATTTGAACCCGGGTCGAAGGAGTTCAGCACATGTTACTAACGCAACATGCTTGACAGTCCCCCATCATAGGCCGAACTAAACTACACGAGCACTTATCTTGTGATATTTTTTTTAGCAGTCAACCTCATTTAAACTTGTCGTTTTGTATATTCTAATATCGAGTTAAGATTGTATTATAGGAATTCAGATTATTCCAAACCTACTTCCACTCTTCTTTTCTCGACAGCTTTCATAAGTTCTTTAGCAAAAGTAAAAAAAGATTCTTCTACTCTTTCTCCAGTTTTAGCTGAAGTTATAAAGAAAGAATCTTCCGGAAGATTTAGTTCATTAGCTATTGCTTTAATATTTTCGTTTTCCACTTCTACTTGTTCTTTAAGATCAGCTTTGTTACCAATTAGAAAATAAATGACGTCTTCTTCCACACCTTCTAGACCCTTTTTCCATGCCTTAACTGAAGTGAGAGTGTTACTTCTAGTTAAATCGAAAACCAAAAAACACCCTCTAGCTCCACGATAAAACTTTTCTCTTACGGAAGCAAAACGTTCTTGCCCTCCAATATCGCTAATTAAGAATAAAACTTCATCTTTTCCAACAAAAAGCTGCTTGCTTAGAATGTCTACACCTATTGTCATTAGATAAGATGCTTGGAATCTATTGTGAACAAATCGTGTTATTAATGAGCTTTTACCCACTCCAGGATCACCAAGTAGAACTATCTTGAAGATATATTTTTTCCCTTGAACCTCTTCTTCTGTCATTGTTTTCCCCTTGTTGTTTCATACTTGAATTATTAATTATTAACTTTGTGCTAAATTTTACGTTTTTTTACTACTTTTTGAAGATTTCAACTAAATTTTTAGCTTCATCTTCTTCTAATTCTGATTTTGGTACAATATCCATTAGATTATCTTCTGGGTACCTTGGTATTAAATGAAAATGAATATGATTAATAATCTGTCCTGCATCTTTTCCATTGCTCTGTAAAATATTCATACCCGTAGCATTGGTAGCATTTCTTAATGTTTCAGCAATTTTTGGAAGCTTCCTAAGAAAAGTCATTTTTTCTTCTGATATGTCATATATTGAAGTAAAATGCTCTTTTGGAATGTAGAGGCTGTGACCTTTAGAAGATGGATAAAGGTCTAAGAATACTTGTATTTCCTTGTCCTCATATAAAGTAAAGCTAGGAATCTCTCCCTTCACTATCTTGCAAAAAATACAATCATCACTCATTTCAATCAATTACACTATTTTTCTTTAGGTATACTTTGATGCTTTTCAGTTTTTGCATTTTTTAACAAATCGATAATTAGCACTCAGTTATCATGAGACCAGTATCTTGTTTTACTATGTAAGCTTCTCCTCCGCCTTTTAGAATAGATTTTACAACCTCTTTTTCTCTTCCTGGAGCATAAGCTAAAAATGAACCACCATTTCCAGTTCCTAATAACTTACAAGCTTTTGCACCTGCTTTCTTTGCTCTTTCAATCAGATATTGCATTTTTTCGGTAACATTTTCGAAGTATGCTTTTTGAAAACCATGATGCATATTAATGAGTTGAACTATATCTGCTTCTATTTCCTCTTTAGATTTAACCAGTTTGTACCCTTTCCTTACTATATCTCGAATTCCTAGAACACCCAAGATTCTTTTTAATTTGTGTGTTTTTTGTTCTTCTAGGATACCTAAAGCTTCATCCAAAGAGAAGTCTAAAAGATTAAAGTCATTTGTTAACCCCTCTAGTATTTCAATACCTTCTTCTATTTCTCTTTTTCTAAGTGTTAGTAACTCTATAGTTTTTTTCTTCTTTAGGGTATCACCGATAACAAGCCCATCTAGTTTGAAATCCAATTTTTCATAGAAATATGGATCTCTACATTCTAGATAAATAACATTACCTAACACACTCGCAAAATGATCCATCATTCCTCCAGGTTCCCCTAGATTTACTACTTCTGCCAAATAAGCTCTCCAAGCAATTTCCTTTTCTGTTGAATTCAGGTTTGCTGCTTTATCAAAAAATGCAACAAATGCAGAAGAAAATGCAGATGAAGAGGAAAGACCTTTTCCTATCAATAAATCGGAGTTAACAGTTATATCTGCACCAAAGTTCGAAGGCAGATACTCATGATATAAATTGAAAGCAGATTTTATGTAATCTCTTTTTGAGACTTTATCTTGTCTTTCACTCTTGAATTTTATAACTTGATTGAAATCATCCAGCTTAACTCTGATTTCTCCAGTATTGGTTATTTTTCCTTTAACTTCTATTCTTTTATCAATGGCAATGGTAATTACTTCCAAACCCATGTAGTCTACATCCTCCCCAAAGAGACATATCCTTCCAGGAGCTGAAACAAGAATTTCTTTCATATCAGTCAGTCCATTTTTCCTGATATTTCTTAACTTCTTTTGTTATTTTTCCAATGTCAACTGTTGTGAGTACATTGTCTTGATACAATATTTTTCCATTGACTATAACTGTACTCACATCTTTTCCAGATGCAGAATATACCAGGTGAGACACAGGGTCATATAATGGAATAGCATTAATGTCAGATATATCCACTTGGATTAAATCTGCCTTCTTCCCTTCCTCTATTGACCCGATTTCATGGTCCCAGTTAATTGCTCGGGCACCATCTATTGTAGCCATTCTTAGTATTTGTTGTGCAGGCAAAGCTTTTTCGTTAAGGTGTTTAACTTTCTGAAGGAATGTAGCCAAACGGATTTCATTGAACATGTCTAGATTATTATTGCATGGTGCTCCATCTGTAGCTAAACCAACAATTACTCCCATTTCAAGATATTTCTGAACATCGCAAATACCTGATGCCAATTTACAATTACTAGAGGGATTGTGTGAGATTCTTGTGTTTGTTTCCTTAACGATTCTATACTCCTCTTCATCTAACCAAATTCCATGAGCGACAATTGTTTTACTTCCTAATGCTCCGATATCCTTTAACGCTCTAATGTACGATTTACCAAAGATTTCCTTGACTTTTTTACATTCCGCTTTTGATTCTGAAGCATGTGTGTGAATCATTAAATCAGAATGTTGTTGTTGAGTATCAACAATCAATTTCATGAGTTTAGGGGAACAAGACAAAAGAAAACGAGCGTTTAAAGAGGATTTGATTCTATTATTTTCGCTACCATGATAGGTTTCTATATGTTTTATAGCTTTTTCAATTACTGCGTCCGCTGATTCAACTTCAGTATTAGGAAAATCTTGATTGATATCCATCAACATTTTTCCTGTTCTTGCTCTAATTCCACTATCTATTGCAGCTTCGAATCCCTTTTCACTATTGTGCGTGGTAAGCATATCGTTAGCAGTAGTTGTGCCGGTTCTTATCATTTCTGCGAAACCAAGAAGACAAGAAAGATATACATCTTGCTCAGAAAAATTCAATTCTCCAGGTAAAATAACTTTACTTAACCAATCTAACAAGGATAGATCATCAGCTTTTCCTCTTAGAAGAGTTTGAACACTGTGAGAATGAGTGTTAATCAAACCAGGTAAAAGAATCTTGTTGTTTCCATCAATTACTTTAGAGGAGGAATAATCCTTATGGATCTCTGCTTTTGTTCCTATTGAATGTATTCTTCCATCTACAACATAAACCGCAGCTTCTTTTAGGATTTGATTCTCAGGATTGCATGTAACTAAGTAATCTCCTTCAATTATTGTTTCTTTCAACCTTATCAATGGAGTAATTGGGAATATATTAATAAATTCTATTTTTCAGTTGTTTTAGTAAGGGGTAATTAGTTTGTCAGAAAGTTTAACAGAATTAACCGATAAGATTACGGTCTGTGAAGCATGTCACTTAAAGGAAGGTAGAACTCAGGTTGTTCCAGGTATTTATGGACAAAAAGATGGTTTGTGCCTCATAGGGGAGGCACCAGGCTATTATGAAGATCAGAAAGGTGTGCCTTTTATAGGAAGATCAGGAAAATTATTGGACAAGATGCTTGAAGGAATAAATCTAATTAGGCAAAGAGATGTAAGTATATTGAACATTATCAAATGTCGTCCCACTACTGAAGAAGGTAATAATAGAACACCTAATGAAAAAGAACTTCGTTTCTGCGGAGAAAGATGGTTATACAAACAGCTTAATTTTCTTTCCCCAAAGATGATTGTCACATTGGGAGGGATTGCTCTAAAATTCTTTTCTCCGAATACCTCTGTAACAAAAACAGCAGGAAAAATGATTAATATTGATAGTAATTATCAGATTTTTGCTACTTATCATCCAGCCTATATTCTAAGAAACTATAATCTAATGGAAGAATATAACGCCCATTTTGAAAATATAAAACAGATTCTCAATGGTGAAATGACTGAACCCCATTCAAATGAAAAGGAACAACAAAAAATACCTAAGCAAAAAAGTGAACAAAAATCCTTGACTGATTTTCTTTGATTTTCTCTTATTGAACTTCTTTTTCGGTTTAGGAAAATAGTTATATTACACTATGAGACCCTAGAAGTGATGGAAAAGATTAAGCTTTTTGGAACAGCAGGTATTAGAGGCCCTTATGGTAAGAAAGTTACTGCTGAGCTTGTTTTTGATGTAAGCCAAGTTGTTGCGTCCATACATTCCTCCGAAGGAATAATCGTTGGCCATGATGCGCGAACTTCTTCTGAGGCACTAAGTCAATGTGCTAGAGCTGCCATTTCTTTGGGAGGGTCGTCTGTTTTTAATGTTGGTTTATGTAGCTTTCCAGCTATTGCAAATCTAACTTTAAACAAAAAACATACAATTGCAATATATATTACAGCATCTCATAACCCCCCTGCAGACAATGGTATCAAAGTATTCAGGGATGGGAGAGAATTTACTAACAAAGAACAAGAAGAAATTGAGTTCAGGATAGCACAAAATCGTGAAAAAAACGCTCCCATTAATCATGTTGCTTGGGATAAAATAATTCAGCAAGAGGAAATCAAGGAAATAAATTTACTCTACAAAAGAAGGATACTCTCTGAATTAAAATTTCAAGGAGACGGGAGGAAAATCATTCTAGATTGTGCTAACGGTCCAATGGCAAATCTTGCTCCCGAACTATTAACAGATCTTGGATTACATGTTATAACAATAAATTCTCATATAGATGGACATTTCCCTGGGAGATTAGCAGAACCTAGTCCAGTCAATCTGAGTCTACTTATTGATCTCTGTAAAAAAGAAAAATGCATGGGAGCAGCTTTTGATGGAGATGGAGATAGAATAGCTATTGTTGACGAAAATGGTGAATTCGTTGAATTATCTAGGGTGAATGCACTTCTAGCTAAGCTGATGATAGAAGACTATGGCACTGGAAAGATAATCGTGAGTATAGATTCTTCAACAACTATTGATAGAGCTACAGAAGTTTTGGGTGGAGAAGTAGTTAGAACGAAATTGGGAGAACTTCATAGTAAAGCTGAAGAGATGCTTGTTGAAGGGGAAAAAATCATTTTTGCTGCAGAACCATGGAAACCTATCTTTCCCAATTGGGGGTTATGGATTGATGGATTATATGGCTTATGCAAATTTCTGAAAGTGATTATAACACGTCAAACATCCGTATCTGAAATAATGAGAGAGATACCAGATCATATTGCTGAAAGAAAAGCTTATGTCATAAAAGAAGAAAAAGCTGAGGGTGTTTTTAAAAGATGTAAGGAATCACTTAAAGATTCCTTAACAAAAGAAGGTGGAAAAATCCTAACTATAGATGGTCTTCGATATGATTTAGCTGACGACACTTGGATTCTCATTAGGAAATCCGGTACTGAACCTAAAATTAGAATCTATTATGAATCACCGACACTTAAGAGATTCAAATGGATTGATGGAATTGTTAAAGAACTAGAAAAAATTATTCATGCAAAAGAGTGATTGTAATGGTATCAGATACTATGCAGAAGGAATTAAGATTAACATATGAAAGATTACGTTTAGCTTTTGCGGTTTTACTATTCTGGGTTGTTATCGTAACTTTGGATATTACTGGAGCTGTGAGATTAGAAGCTGTAGGATTGAATTTTCTCGTTTATGCCATTTTGGCAACTTCCTCTGTTGTCCTCTTGTTAGTAGGTTTAGTAATACAAAGTGAGCCTCTACTTAAACTGATGATTAAAAATAGAAAAAACACCAGTAAAATATGGGAGAATAGTGAAGAGTTGAAACCAAGTATTGATCTTAGAAAGAAGATCAGTGAGATTGTTCAAATCATTGCAATTCTATTAATGTTCATTTCATTGTTATTTGTCGTTGTTTAATTTTGAAAATCAGATAGTATTATTGTTCTCTGACAAGATTTTTTTCGAATTCTTGCAAAGATGGTGGTATTCCATCATCACTAATTACTTTGCAAAACTCCAAGGCTAGATAGCCCATAAGGTATTCTCGCTTTGATTCATCGGTTTTCATGTAAATGAATCTTCCATTAGGTAGCTCTTTTGCCATAACAGGGTAGGTATATTGATTATGTACCTTATCCGTTGTACCATTTGTAATGAAAACTTCTTCCTGTATTGATGACATCCGTCCGATTAATTCAAAATCCTTGACAGCTTTTGCAGCTTTTTTCCATTTCCATGCGTCTGCTTTATCTATGAAGGCTTCAGCTCTTTTTTTCTGCACTTCTTCTTCCATCCCTCTTAATTGTGTTTTTTTAAAGATAGGTTTCAGAAGTTTAACTATGGGGACAGGTATAAACGGAGCTATGTACTTTAGTAGCCATTTTGGAAACCACAGTGTATGCATGGGATCATTAGCAACTATTGTTGGAGCTTTTAACAACCCTTTAATCAATCCATGTAAAATTATTGCACCTCCCCAACAAGTTCCAAATAGAGTGAAGTCTTGTTTATCAATCCCTAAGTATTTGATTATATCTTGAATATCTTTAGCTTTTTGTGTCATATTCATTTTTGCTTTTCTTCTATCCAATTTACTGCTACTTTTTTCTCTTGTCTCTATAAAATAAAATTCAAGTTGGTTATGAATAACCTCATAGAAATCAGTATAGCCTTCCACTAAACCTCCCCAACCAGGGATAAAAACCAAAGGTCTTTTTGTTTGGGGATTCTTTGGTTTAATGTGTAAGACTCTCAGTTCACCGTCATCAACAGGAACATAGAATGTTTCACATATCTCTTGATTCCAGAAATTTGGAACGTTTTCTTTTTTTATAGATGAAAGAATATTTTCTACTTTCTTTTCTTGTTCATCTGTAAAAAAAAATTCTGAAGGCAGAAGTTCGCTTACTTCCGCGTCAGATGCTTGTTTCTGCATTTTCTGGTCCCTTTCACTCTATGGATACTATTTATTTATCATAGATGCCCTTGTATGGTGCTCTTTCACCTTTCATATATCTTTCATGTGGATCTTTGATAAACCATGCAACCAGAATCCCTAATGAAAAAAGTACTAATAAGCTTGCAAGAGCAATTCTCATTGGAATGGCTTGATCAACTATTTCTTGAGAACCTTGGAAGTAAGGGTCAGTAAGAAAAATCACCAAACCAAATAAAAGTGGGGATACAATTGCACTCACTCTACCAGCAATTTTCTGGAAACCACCGTACTGTGCTAGTTTTGAAGGCGGTGCAAGAACCATAATAAATTGTCTTCCAACAATCCATATTCCTCCAAAACCTACACCAATGAATATCGCACCAAAAAATATTACCCATGAAGGAATTATTACTGAACCTATTTGCAATCCACTTATGCAGAATATAGCTATAGCAATAAACCAGGATATTCCAACAGCTAAGAAAAGTTTCTTTGGCCCTAATCTGTTCATAAGTCTTCCAACAATAACACCAAAAATTATAGAGAAAACTATTCCACCTAGAATGACATAGTAAGTTAATCCTTCAAGTGCTTCTCCACCCATAATGGAAACCACAGGTACCATGTAAAGAATCGTTGTATTTGCAGCATCTGTTATGAAGAACCAAGCTAAGAAGAACAACCATGAATTCTTATCAGAAACAATTGCTCTGAGTGATGTTTTGAAATCGGATAGTGATGATCTCACATAGTCTCCAGCTGACATAGGTTTCTCAGGTGGATTTTCTACCTCTTTGTGGAAAAGGTAAGGAATACTAATCAGAATTATAATCACAGCAGATATTACAAATAAATATCTTAAGCCACCATAATCAATGGTTGCTGGATCTATTACTGTTTCTCCTACTTGCCAGATTCCAGTGTTCACTTCAGTATGACCATCAAATAAACTTGGGAGTGCTAAAATCATACTTACAACTATTGCTATTATTGAACCAAAAGCTGCGAGTGCACCTCCTATAGCTTGCATAAAGCCTCTTTTTTCTGTTTCAGCAATAAAAGGGATCTGGGCATCATAAAACATTCTACCTGCTTGATAGCAAAAGTTTGCTATAACAAATAAAATACACGCCCACCAGAAGTTCTGCCAAACTGTGATTAATGCAGTCATGGTCACCATTATGCCCGCTGAAATAAGTACTGCGGGTTTTCTTTTCCCTGCTTTATCAGAAATTGCACCCAAGATTGGTCCAGATATTGCTATCAAAAGATTTGAACCAGCCATGAAAACTGACATTACGATAAATACT
>JAGLTP010000006.1 GCA_023135215.1 Candidatus Heimdallarchaeota archaeon | reverse complement strand
TTTCTTTGTCCTGATGATAAATCTATAGACATTTAGTTCACCTATATTTCCTAATCTACTTTAATGAATCATTATCCTATTAAATCTATTGAAAGTATAAAGAGAGAAAGGAGAAGCTAATAAGCTTTTGAGATGTAAGCTACTTCCTGAGCTTCTTCAGTACAAATAACACAAGGTCCAAATGGTTTTTCATCTACACCATACAAAGTTCCACGTATTTCAGCTTTCAATTTCTCCTTTATTAAGTCTGCACATTCAACGTCCCCGCACCAGTTTGCTCGTACAAAGCCAGGATTTTTGCCTTTGAATTTTGTCTCAAGTTCTTCGTATGTGTTTACATCAGAAATCGATTCTTCAAGAAGTTTCTTAGCTCTATTCTTAAGTTCTTCTGTAATCTTATCAAACAGCTCAATAATAGTTTCAATCATCTTATCGGTTTCAACGAATATTCTTTCTTTTGTATCTCTTCTGGCGAGAGTTACACCTCCTTTTTCCACTTCTTTAGGACCTACTTCAACTCTTACAGGAACACCTAGTAATTCATATTCATTAAATTTGAAACCAGATGTTTTATCGCTACTATCATATTTTACTCTTAGATTGGCGCTCTTAATCTTCTCAAGTATTGCTTTACTTTCTTTGCCAACCATTTCTTCCTTTCCTTTGAATAGAATTGGTACAACTACAACTTGTAGAGGAGCCAAATAAGGAGGTAATATTAACCCTCTATCATCACCATGAACAGAAATAACTGCTGCAATAACTCTGGTAGAAAGTCCATAACATGTTTGATATGCATAATCATGGGAGCCATCTTCTTTCTGGAATCGTATGTTAAAGACTTTAGCAAATCCCTGATCTAAATTGTGTGTAGTTCCAATTTGAAGTGTTTTGCCATCAGTTAAAGGGGCATCATATGCAATTGAATATAGAGCCCCTGGAAATGTGTCATACTTTGGTCTTTTCGTAATCAGATAAGGTAAACAACATTCATCAAAGAATGATCCATATATCCACATAGACTCCTCAACTTGTTTAACAGCTTCTTCTGGAGTGGCATGACAAGTGTGTGCTTCGGTCCATTGAAATTCTCTATCTCTAAGTAGTGGTTTAGTGTCCTTTGTGTCAATTCGAATAATATTACACCATTGATTAACTTTCAAGGGCATATCTGTATAAGCTCTAATCCATTGAGCATACATGTGATACATTATTGTCTCTGATGTTGGTCTTAGAGCAAACTTCTCTTTCAGTTTCTTTTTACCAGCATGAGTAACATATGCTACTTCCGGTACAAATCCCTCAAAGTGAGTGCTTTCCATCTCTATGAATTTATCAGGTATAAATAATGGAAAATACATGTTTTTATGTTCAGTCACATAAAACTTCTCATCTAAAATTCTCTTCATTCTGTCCCATATCTCGTAACCATTTGCCATCAGGACATTAGCACCTTTTACTTCAGTTCTAGTATCTACTACTTGTGCTCTTCGCACAATGTCTAAATACCAAGCCATGAAATTTTCATCTTTTTTCTTAGTGAAAACTGACATCTAAATCACCTTTTTTGTTTCATTCATAAGAATTCTGACGACGCTTTGAGAGATTTGTTCCTCAATTACACTAACAGTATAAAACAATTCTTCATTTCGGAACAAATTCACCTATCATTTTGTCCTCAGTATTTTGTTTAGAAAAAGCTTTAAAAATTCATCGATTTGCAGAAAAATGCTAAAAAATTGATTTCAATGAGAAATGTTGGAATGGAACATTTTTATTTGGTAAAGTTTTTTGCATTAGTATGAAACTCTTATTCATCGTTTTGGATGGTCTTGGTGATAGACCTATTCATGAATTTGAAGGTAAGACACCCCTTGAATATGCTAATACTCCCAATATGGATAAGTTCGCTTCTTTGGGTATGAATGGTTTATTACATGTTATTGCTCCAGGTGTTACTCCTGGAAGTGATACTGCACACTTGGCACTCTTTGGGGTTGATCCATATGAATATTATACTGGAAGAGGACCTTTTGAAGCAGCAGGAATTGGTTTAGAAGTTAAGGAAGGAGATATAGCGTTTAGAATTAATTTTGCAACAATTGATGAAAAAGGGATTATTAAGGATAGAAGAGCAGGAAGAATAAAAGCTGGAACAGATCAACTAGCTGATTTATTCTCAGGAATGGAAATAGATGGGATTCAAGTAATTCTTAAAGCTGGAACAGAGCACAGAGCAGCTCTCGTACTCAGAGG
>JAGLTP010000599.1 GCA_023135215.1 Candidatus Heimdallarchaeota archaeon | reverse complement strand
AAACATTATGTAGGAAATTACAACTATGAAAAACAAAAATAATTTATTGAAAAACAAAAATAATTTATTGAAAAACAAAAATAATTTATTGAACAACAGAATTACACGTTTTTATTTCTTTCTTTCTTCCTTTCGTCTTTGCTTTTCTCTTACCTTTCTTTCTTCCTTGTATTTCTTCAGTTTAAGTCTATCCAGTTGTTCATCGGTTAATTCTGGAGGTTCTATTAAAGATTCAGGATTCTCTATTAAATTTTTGAAAAAGTCTATTGTTGGTCCTGTGTAACTTCCTGGTGCAATTCGATCATCAATATTTATCTTTAATTCCATCACTTCTCTAATCTCAATTTTATCTGTTTCTTCATTGATTATTGGAGCTTTGCGTATTTTACCTATTGTTATCAACAAACTTGTTGTTCCAAGTTCAAAGAGATGATGATAAACTGCAGGTATGTTTATGGACCCTAGATGAGCAAGAAACACTGATGCCCACATAGGCATTTCTTTTGTCAACGAATATATTGGCATATTGAGATCATCAGTCCACTTCATGAACCAAAAAATAAATCTAATCAAAAATCTAGGCATTGCTCCCCAAAATTTAACATCTTGCTCATTTTTATTTACTCCATGTCGAGCTTCATATAATTCTGCTGTAACTATTTTCTGGACAGTTTCCAAAGTTTCAAAGGGGTCAAACTCAATCATAGCATTAATTTCCTCTCCTTCCTCAGTCTTCTCCTTCTTCACTACAAATGCGAAAGTAATTTGATTTCGCTGCCATAACCTTCTTCCAGCTACAAATCTATTTATTTTAGGTCGAAGAGCAAATGTTCTAACAGCAGCTGTTAGATAGATTTGAAATAATGTTAACTTTTCTTTGTCCTTTCGATTTTTGTTATATTCTTCTAAAAATTCAAAAGTATGAGTTAGATCTATCTGGGTTTTAAAATAAATTGAACTATCCACTTTTCTTTTCATTATGTAAAATTCCATCTCATGGAATTTTGATGTTTTAACTAATTCTGCATCAGGTCTTCTAGGCAAAGTAATCACTTTTCTCATTATTTACTGCTTAATTGGACAGTAATATCTCTTAGATGGATAAACTACTACTATTTATTTATTTCTTCAAAAAAAAAGAGTAATTACCACTTGTCGATGTGGATTTTTTCCTCAGTATATCGATCTGATGGTTCTTTCTCTTCAGCTGGATGACCTATTGGTATAATATTTACTGGATAAACATCAGAAGGCATTTTCAATAATTCTTGGAATGCTTTAGTTCTTTCCTCATTTGGATAAATTCCACACCATACAGCTCCTAAACCTAATGCATGAGCTGCTAAAAGGATATTCTGAGATGCTGCTGAGCAGTCTTGTATCCAGAAACCCTCACGTACCTTCTTGCTAGTATCACAACATACTACTATTGCAATTGGGGATTCAAGAGCCATTTTTGCATACTGATGTATTTCAGGAACTTTGTCTAGAATCTTTCTATCTTTGATTACCAAGAATTCCCATGGTTGCATATTTCCTGCAGAAGGAGAAGCCATAGCTGCTCTAAGAATAGATTCTATGTCTTCATCAGAAACTGGTTTATCGACGAATTTTCTTATGCTTCTTCTTGTTAGAATATTGTCCAAATTATCACATATCCATTTTATTGTTACTAAATTTTCAGTAATTCTTCTTTAAAGATAAATTACTCTTATATATTTATTTCTTCAAAAAAAGAAAAAAAGATTACCACTTATCGATGTGGATTTTTTTTTCAATGTAACGGTCTGATGGTTCTTTCTCCTCAGCTGGATGTCCTATTGGTATTATGTTTACAGGATACACATAAGAGGGCATTTTCAGTAATTTTTGGAACACTTTAATTAGTTCCTCTTTAGGATAGATCCCACACCAAACAGCACCTAAACCTAGTGCATGAGCTGCTAAGAGTATATTCTGAGATGCTGCTGAACAATCTTGTATCCAAAAATCTTTTCTCTCTTTCTCACTTGTATCACAACAAACAACTATCGCAACTGGTGATTCTAGTGCCATTTTAGCATATGGATGGATTTCATTAACTTGATTTAGAATCTTTCTATCTTTAATAACTAGAAACTCCCAAGATTGCAGATTATAACCCGATGGAGATGCCATAGCTGCACGAAGAATTGATTCTATTTGCTCTTCAGTTACAGGTTTATCAGTAAATTTCCTTATACTCCTTCTTGTAAGAATATTGTCCATATATTCACCTTTAGAATTTTATTTATTATAAGTTCTATTAAAGTTTTGGACAGATAATAGTAAAACTCAAAAGTGAGTTTATTCTGTTTAGTGTAATGGATATTGGATTATCGATTCCTATAATGATGTCAGCTGAAGAAAAGGAGGAATATACTAATACTGCAAAGGAAATTGGAATTAATAGCATATGGATTGGTGATAATCCGCCTATAAACAACGCTTTCCTTGATATTGGAAGGTTATTCTCTAGTGTAAAAGATTTGAATTTTTGGACTGGAATTACTTCACCGTTTTATTATTCAGTTGAAGTTTTATTTTCCCTTAGTGTTTGGTTTGCTCGAAATTATCCAGGAAGATTTGGATTAGGATTAGGGATAGGGAATATGGATATTATCAAAGATGAGAGTATAAGAACTCAACCTTTCAGTAGCTTCAAAAAGGAAATGGATAGATTATTTCAGATTATCAGAGTAAGAAAAGAAAAACAAAAAGAAGATGATTTTCCCTCTCTTGCTATTGGAGGATTAGGTAATAAAATGATGAATCTTGCATTCGAAACAGCAGATAATTTCCTCTTAAACAGCATATCAGTATTTGATTTGGAAAGGACGATGATTCAACTAGAGGATAGTCTTTTAAGTGGTCCTAAAGGGACTAATATCATTCCATATGGAATGTTACAAATAGCAGACTCTACAGAAAATATGTCTCTCACACTTTGGAATATTGCCAAAGATATTGCCAAAAGTTGCTCAAAAACTATACTTCAATCTCATGGATATTCTGCTCAAATGATACAAAAAATTCGAGAACTACCCTGGGAAAGACAATACGAAGTCCCTAAAGGAGAGATTGTACAAATAGCTAATGATTTTTCCATAATTGGATCTAAAGAAGAGATAATTGAAAGGTTAGAAATCTTCAAGCAATATGGTGAAAATAATTCTATTAATGGAATAGTTCTCGGATGGATATACTCAGAAAATCAGTGGGATGAGTTGAAAGAGATAGTACACTATCTCAAATGAATTTATTTATTTTTGGATTAATCTTCTTGAACTTCCTCTATTTCTGGTTCCTCAACACCCTCTGTTTCTTGTGGAGCTTTTTCCACTTTTTCTTTTGAGAATAAGTTCTTGAAGAAAGCTTGAGTCTTCTTTACACCAGTTGTTGTAATTTCCTTTGTTTTATTATAAGCTGGAGATAATCTTTCTTTTATTGTAGAAAAGACACTTACTTTTTGTTCTCTTTCTTTTAGGATTTTATTAGCAGTTCTCCTATTTCTCATTTCATCTCTAAAATCAGTTTTCTCAATTTCATCAAGTGTAGCTAGTATTTGTTCTATCTTCTCGATATTCAATTCTTCTCCCAAAGGTAGCTTCACTAAACCCAATGGACTTAACTCAAATACTGGGAATTTTTCTTCCAAAAAAGCTAGATTGTATGTACCCTTAAGCTTGATTTTAGATTTTAGCCGTATATCTCTCTCTTTAATCGTAAATAGCTTGAAATCGAAAATTGCTCCCTTGATCTTTATCATCTTGAAGGTTTCATGTAATTCTTCACCATCTATCTCTGCAATCTTCCTAATTGCTGAAATCCAGGTAATTTGTTTTTCAAATAGAATCAGTCTTTCAAGAAGTCCTTCTCTTATCGACACTAAATTCTTCTTATTTGACTCAAATTGCTGCTGGAGTTCTTTGAATTTTTTAGAGAAATCTTTAGTAATTCCTCTTCTTGGTAAACTTACTCTTAAAGTATTCATTTCTTCAATCTTTACACCAGCTTTTGTTGCATAATTATCAGCTTTAAGCACTTGTTCGCTTGATTTGTCTATTTCAAATTCGTTTGAAACAACATTTCCTTCCTCAACTAGTGTTTCTGCTTCTTCTGCAAGAATCTGCATTCTACATGTTCGAAGGATTAATTCATACTCACCTAACTCGTCTTCAACTGCTTCGAGTTTTTCATTCAGATACCCATAAAATTCTGTAACATCAAACGATCCTGAAGCAAGTTTTTGATATTCATCTCTCAATGCACCCAGTTTTCCTACAATTTCAGAGATAGTTTCTCCATATGCTTGACTCTTTGCTAGAATTTCATCAAGAGATAATCCTTTCAGAAAAGAAAGTTTACTTCTTATTTCATCTTTAATAGTCGGAATTGTTTCCTCTATGTGTTGTTTTCTTTTAGACATAAGTATAGTGTCTAATCTTTGAGAATCTCCTTGTAATCTGTGCTCAGCTGTTTCCAAATCTGTAAATAAATTGAAAACTAGTTTATTTAGAAGGTAATCATTGAAGTATTTTGTAGCAATTTTATCAGCTTCTCTAACTAGAGGAATGACCTTAACCAGATGTTCATTAATACTAATATAATGATAGTTAATTTCCTCAAAAGTATAGAGAGAACTGTTTTTTAGTATCTCTCCTGTAGTCTGAAGATCATGAGTTACTGTTCTTAATAGTACATCAGTTTCAGATTTGACTTCTTTAACCTTCTTTGGAAGAGGACGAAGTGTTCCGGGTATCATGAACTATAGATTCAACAGCCGAGTAATAAATATTATTGAGAAGGAAAAATAACTTAGCCTTCAGCTTCTTCCTCAATTTCAGTTGTAGAAGGATAATAGTGGGCGATACTACCAGTTTTTGTTGAATGAATTGTAATTAGCGGAGCTCTGAACCTTCTCCTTATATTTGTATGAGTAATTAGAAATATTTGAGAGAATTTCTTTTCCGCAATTAAACCTTCT
Organism: Candidatus Heimdallarchaeota archaeon; assembly: GCA_023135215.1. The sequence continues at coordinate 5,035 of JAGLTP010000599.1, read as the reverse complement.
ATTACTTTAGCTCTTCTTCCTTCATCCAAAGATCCAAGAGGTTCATCTAGAACTAATATATCCATTTTTGGAGGTTGATAGGGTGATGTTTTCAAGGGTCTTATTCGCTTGAGAAGGTCGCTTATACCAATTCGTAGACCTAAACCAATAGCAGCTTTATCTCCTCCTGAAAGAAGATTTTGTCCTTTAACAAAACCAGATTCCTCGTCTTTGATGCTCATAACTAGAGTCTTTTGTTTTGTGGGTTCAAGATAAAGTTCAGAATATCTCCCTCTTGTAAATAAAAAGATGTAACCACTTGTAGACTGCTGGATATTAGCTAACATCTTATTTGAGATTAAATCTTCAGCAATGAATCCCTCTACATATTTCTGAACTGATTGTATTAGTGCGATTTGATAATCTATTTTTTCTATCTCCTCTTCCTTCTTTTTATTTTCCTTAATTTGTTTCTCTAGTTGTGAATTTTTTTCGTGTTTCTCTTTTACGCTAACAAGTTTATTCTTTTTATCCTGTTCTTTTGAAATTTTGTCTCGGTTTGTTTGATTAACATTATCGTAAAGCTCTTCAAAAGAGGACAGGTTGTAGTTTTTAGCTAATTCTTCAATCGATTTTGCTTTAAATCCTTTCAATGCCTCTAGAATGTTCTTTTCCAGATCATTCTTTGTTTCTTCTATTCCTTTTAGTTCAGTTAAATCCTCTTTTATGTTCTCTACTTGATTCTTATTTCGAATTGTTTCTTGATTCTCATGTTCAAATTTTCTAATTTCTTCTTCTTTCTCTTTAATTTCATCAGATTTTTTTGATATTCCTTTTGTTAGAATTGGTATATTCTGTCTTGATATTTCCAATAATTCTTTCAGCTTAGCTTCGTTAATTTCCTGTTCGCAAACTTCACATGTTGGGTCCTTACTCTCATCTTTTGAAGTACTTTCAAGGCTTTTCTTCCTATTTGAAAAAGTTTCTAACTCAAGTTCCAAGTTGGTTCTTTCTTCTCGTAGAGAGTTAATTGATTTTCTTATATCTTCTTGACTCTTATTCAAGCTTACAATTTTCTTGTCGAATTCTCTAATTCTAGTTTCTATCTCTTTATCTGCTATTGGGAGTGTGAGATCATATTTTTGGGATAACTGTTCTAAGGAGTCTGATTTTGATAGTATAATATTCTTTATAGATAGAACTTGGTTAGATAATCCATCGATATCTTTCAAGTCTTTTAATTCAGGTAATTTTTGTAGAGAATTTTCTAATTCATCAATTGCTTTCTCTAGTGTTTTTAATTCGCTTTTGGTTTTTTCAATAGATTCAGTTATATCTTCTATTTCTTTTTGAATATCTTCTGTTTCTCTAACTATTCTTTTCTTCTCCTTTTCTTCTTCAAGAACTGATTTTCGCTTTTTCACTACTTCTATAGCTTTATCTCTATAGTAATCTAGTTGGAAAAGTTCGTAAATTATATCCCTTAATTCTGCTCCTTTTGCTTCTGCTAGAGTTTGAACAGATCCTTGTCTAACAACAAGTGTGTTAAGAATTTTTTCCTTATTGATGTTCAGCAGAGAAGTAATTTTCTTTTCCACATCAGGTACACCTTCGCTAAGAAGTTTTTGATTAGCTAATTCACCTACTAGAGCTTTATCTCTATCAATCTCCATTAAACTTGCTAGAACAGATTTTTTCTTTCCATGTTCTCTTTTAATCAGATAGTATTTATTATCTAATTCAAAAGCAACTTCAACTTCAGTTTCCGATTGCCCTCTTCTAATCAGATCTTCTTTATTTCCTAACTCTTTTGTTGTTGTAGGATCGTAAAATAAAGCATAGAAAATAGCATCAAATAAGCTTGATTTACCTGTTGAGTTTTCACCTTCTACAAAAAGAAGTCCTTCAGGAAAAATACCTTGTTTAGGGAGTTGAATCTCACTATAGCATTTAAAATTCTTAGCAGAAACCCAGAGTATCCTCATATAAATCTCCTCACTCCTTTTCCTCCTCTGTCGTAGATTCTATGGGTCCTGAGAAGACTTCTTCAATTATCTTAGCACCCATGTCAATGAAGACTCTTGCTTGATCTTCATTTTCCAAGCCTAAAGACCTAATATATCTTTCAAAATCATCAACTGGATCGTCAATAAGATATTCATGAATTTTAGCTCCCTTTTCATGACTTATTGGAGCTCTCTTCGACAAATCATATGAATCCCATCTAAATTCTAGGATATTGTACAGATCTGTAAATACTTCTTGTTGGATATCTACGAGAATATCTTCCATACCCCACCAATTAGATAATAGAACATTACCATCGATTTTGATCTTAAACCGAGTGGCAGTTTCACCTGAAAACTTATTTCTATATGGTTTAATTTTCTCTCTAATAATTTCCTCAAAATCACTGGGAGTAGTATAGGTATTGAGAGTAATGTTAGTTTGATGCATCTCTCTTTTTGTTTTGAGTTTCCTGGGTGTAACTAGGGGATCTTCACCTTTCTGAACCTCTACTTCTAAAACACCCTTTGTATGTCCTCTTTCTGCAAAAGTGTGCTTTTCAGTACTGCCACTTTGCCATGCATTCTTTTTTGTACTACTTTGTTTATGGTCATGTCCTAGTGCTACATAGTCATAAGGATAATCCAGCAGTAAGCTGTGTAAATCTTCCCCTCTTTGCATTCCATGAGCAACAGCTATAGATATTTTAGAAGAATCAGGTTGTTGATTGTTTCGTAACCAGTCTTCATAGCTTTTTTCTATGTGTGGAGCTCTACCAAATTTGAAGTAAGGGAAGAGAAAGAAAACAACATCATCAAATTCCAATTTGAGTGGTTTATTATCTGAAATTGCTTTCTTTAATTGATAATTTGTAAAAGTATAAACATTACCTGGAAAAGCTGCTTGAATGAATTCAATTGTGCTATAATTTCTTGTGAGATAAGCACCATGATTACCATCAATTATTATAACAGGTATCTTATATTTTGTTTTTTCAAAGAAGTTTTTGAGTTCTTTTATTACAAAGGTTCTGGAATATTCAGTTGGTCCTGCCAAATATCTACCAACAGGGATATCGAATAAATCACCAGAATGTATAACATAATCATAGTCAGATTCTGCTGCTATTTCTAGGGCTTCTTTGAAACCTATACAGTAGTCTTCTTCTATCCATGTTACTCTATTACTTATCTTCCATGTATCTCGTACATCTCTGAATCGACGATGTGATACATGAGTATCTGAAAAATGAAGTATTTTCACTATATTTTCACCATTACATTATCGGAACTTCAGTTGATTTTCTTTTTGATTTCTCTAATTCTAAAACTTTGTGTGGATCCTTAAAGAAGGGTAGTTGTTGCTCAATATAATAAGGAACATTACTAACTTTAACTGGAAGAGGGATATTTTTGAGAGAGTTTGTCAGGATTGCTTCACCCCTGCCCAGAACTTTGAATTCGTTCTCATATCCCATAATGTTATTGCTTGCATTAGTGATCGCTTGTCTAATTTCAATTTCATTTCCAAGCATCATGTTCAACTCAGTATTAGTATTCGCTAGAATTATAGGTTCCATAGAAGAGATATTCTGAGTTATGAGTAACAGGCCTATCCTGAATTTTCTTCCTTGTCGTGAGATGTCAATGAAGATATTGCCTTCTTTGGACATTTGAGCTCCTAAAATGCTTGGAGCTTCTTCTACAGTAACCATAACTATAGGTAGTTCCTTTATTGATTTCATCATGAAATCATCAGTACCTACTTTCTCATTTGTATAGAGATCATGAATAGAGTACTTAGAATTAGGAGATTCACCTAAAAGTTCACTTGCTATTTCTTTTGGTAATTTGTTCCTAACTTGTTCTTTGAATTGTTTCCACTTTGTTGAAGACATAAGAGCTTGACGGAGTGAAAACAGTGTTCGAGCAACCATTGTTATAACAACAAATTGCTCTGTAGATGATAACAAAGCTGTACTAAAATTATAGAAATGACCTTGTTCTAAATTATAGATTATCTCAGCTAAATCGCTATAGTTATCCTTAGTGAAAATTGTTGATCGCATAATTGGGTATAATCGTCTTCTAACAGCACTTACTGTTCCTTTAGCAAAACCATAAGTCTCATCTTCAGGAGCAGTTTCGATTGTCGTTACCCAATCATCCTGTTTTCCTCTTGTGACGCTCATGTACCCTAGCATTTGGTCAGAAACAGTCATAACAGAAGTAATATCACTTATAGCTAAATCTTGTCTTCTGAAGCGCAATGGTTTTGAGATCTTCTGCATTTCTTTTGAGATAGCTGATAGGTCTCTTGTAAGATAGAATTTATCACCGAAAAGAGCATCAAAGTGCTTACTATCTCCCTTAAGTGTTGCATTAGCTATATCTAGAACTCCTTTAGTTTTGTTTTCGAAGGTTAAACCTTTCATATATTCATCATGGACATCTACCATAAAGACTGAAAGTCTTTCATTCAAAGGTGCTTTATTCAGCAACTTAGTGAGATTATTTTTCAGAGCTGAAGTAATGAAAGTTAGCATGAAAAATGATTTTCCAGCTCCTGTAGTTCCAGCAACTTGAAGATGCATAGGAAGTGATTCTAAATCAATTTTAATTGGTATATCCATCGTTGAAGTACCTATCAGTAATTTTCCTATCTCAATGTCAGTACCAACCTCTTCTTGTAAAAGACTGCTGAGTGCTCTTGGACTTTCAGCACCTCTATAAACTTCAGAGAAGTGAGGAGGGAGAGTTCTAGGTTTCTTGAAAATCCACTTTCCTTCCTCTCCTTTTTTCGCATAAAATTCACTGTAACCCATAAGCAGTCCATGAACTTTGACTAATTTTTCTGATTCAACTCTTGCAATATATGCTTCTCTGTTTCTCAGGAAATTAGCCGCAATTTCTCCCATATCTCGGATGTTTCTGAGTATATTTTCATAATTCATCACTCGGAACAAGAAAACTTGTGTTCCAGTAGGAGGTTTGATGATTAGTATTTCTCCTATTTGGAATCGAATATCTGAACATACTACTGTTAAAGT
>JAGLTP010000598.1 GCA_023135215.1 Candidatus Heimdallarchaeota archaeon | reverse complement strand
TACTAATAATATATCAAATATCAGAGTCAGTATCAATAGTATCCGATAAGGAGCTTCTTTATCTCGACTTCTGTAGATAACGACTGTGAAAATTGCATGAAGAAGAGATAAAAATGCAAGAAACCCTCCAGCAATGTTGAATCTCAATATTGGTACTTTTACTGGACCAGTAAAAATTGTTCTTACGATAAATGTAATTGAAATAAGAATTAAGACTATAACAGAGATCCCTAAGAAAATAAAGATTTTTGCATGATAACGACTGTAAAAACCGATTTTTCTATCCTCTTTTTCCTTTGTCATATCAGATTCTCAACACCTTATCGTACAATATTTGTATTCTTGTTTTTATAGATTCGCTAGGCCACGGACGTTCTAGCACTAGAACAAAAATGTTCTCTCACTACATTTATTAATCTAAAATCTTATTCTATTTTTGATACTTATGCATTTAAGTCAAGTTAAGAAGAATCTTCTTTTTGGTTTTCTGACAGCTCTTTGTTTAACTACAGTTATTCTAGGTGTTTCTTTCGTAACCACTACCATGAATTTAGGAACTACAGGCCTTCTCCCTCCTTTCGATTGGGACGTTGAATCTCCTGTTAAGCTCTCCAATCAGATGTTAAGTCGTTCAGATTTTCTCTATGCTATGGCTGTTAATGTTGGCAGAGCTTTGGAAGATGGTGGTTGTATTTTTGATATCCCATACTTCAATTATTCTGTGAATACGGTACATGTTTGGTTTAATATGGAAGCTGAGAATTGGTTACTAGTTTATGATGCTGTTGAGAGCAACAATCTATATGATACTTATTATGTTATTAATCCAGATATTCTAGTTCATCTACCTTCTGCTCTATCTTCTGATATTCAAACTGTTGAAAATTTAACAGATATTACCGAAAATTATCAAGAGGTCAGACAAAATCTGGTTAAGGAAAATATGACTGAATACGATATTGTGTATTTCTATCAGGATGGATCAATAATTCGATTGTTATCCTTTGACAACTTGGTTTTTATTCAACTTAACAGATTTACTGAATATGATTCAGGTTACACTCATTGGTTTGGAGAGGTTGATGATAATTTCGAAAAAATATGGTACTTAGGCTATATGGAGGAACAATTTCCTAATTACACTTT
>JAGLTP010000597.1 GCA_023135215.1 Candidatus Heimdallarchaeota archaeon | reverse complement strand
ACATGAAAGACTCAGAAGGAAATACAATACAGATAGTTGCAGATCCAAGAATTGCCGAATGAAATCCTTCTATTATTTTTTTTCTATTTCTACAGTGTTTTCTTTAAGATCAAATATGTGAAATTCTCTTCTCTTAGGAATTTGAACCTCTATTCTCTCTATGTCCATTCGAAAAAGAGTAAATTCTGGATTGTCATAGGATTTCCAATATCCACTAAACCAAGGAATTACTTCAGAGAGTTCTTTCTTTGTTTCTAAGTCTTCAACTAGAACAGCTTTTCCTGATCCTCTTATTGTGCTAAACTCTTCTTTATCAAGGGCATTAATGGCAAATTCAATCTTATTGTTATCAATGATCTGTTTAATCTTTGGTCTTCCTGATATAGAACAACACCAACAAATTTCTTTATGATAGATTAGAGCCATTGGTCTAACTCTAGGTTGATCACCTTCAGTAGTTGCTAGATACATCAATGGTTGTTGTTTGAAGTAATCTTTAATGTCCTCAAGTTTCATGAATTTTTAGAGTATTAAGCATTAATATGCTTTTTTCTTTTGTCTGACAATAGCATTTTTCAAACACTGAACTAGTTTAGAAACTTCTTAAATTGTAGATATATCTAAGATGGTTTCCTATTTTCAAATGAAAGATTCAGAAGGAAATACTCTGCAAATAATTAGTGAACCAAGAGTAAAAGATTAAAGGAAGATTCTCCAATCTTTCTAGAATAAGAAATTTCCATCTAGATAATTCATTATTTTTTAGTAATTCTAGTCCTTAAGCTGTGAGAAAGGCCTAGATTAAAGAACACTTCCGACAAAATGCGAATTATCGTCGTATTATCCTCGTAAAATTTTCTTCTTCTTTAAAAGCAATTTGAGATAAAACTTATTATTGATAGTTCTTATTATACCTTGATAAGTATGACATTTTCAATCGTAGCTTTTGATCCAAAAAATAAAGAGTGGGGCGTAGCAGTTCAATCCAAATTCATTGCGGTTGGTAGTATTGTTCCTTTTGCTAAAGCTAATGTTGGAGCAATTGCTTCACAAGCTTGGTGTAACACCTCTTATGGTCCAAATGGTCTTGCGCTACTTGAACAAGGATTGACAGCAGAAGAAACAATTACATTATTAACTAAGCATGATGCTAAACGAGAACATAGACAAGTAGGAATAGTTGATTCTTATGGGGATGTTGCCTCTTTTACAGGAAGGAAATGTTACGAATGGGCAGGTCATGTAACCGGAGAGAATTATACTTGTCAAGGTAATATTCTTGTTTCTGAAGATACTGTCTTTGCGATGTCTCAAGCTTTTAGAGCAACAACTGGAGATTTAGTAGAGAAATTTCTAGCAGCATTAGAAGAAGGTCAAGAGGCAGGAGGGGATAGTAGAGGTAAACAATCCGCTGCTATCTTAATAGTAAAAGAATATGGCGCATATGATGGTGGAACGGATAAATACATCGATGTAAGAGTCGATGAGCATGAACATCCAATACAGGAACTAAGGAGAGTGTTCGATCATTATAACCTTTCTTTGCTCAAAAGAGATGATCCTAAAGATAAGGTTAAACTCGAAAAAGATGTAATGAAAACAATTAAAGAAGTTCTGAAACTAGATGGATTCTATGATGGGGACATTGATGGTAAATATGATGAACAGACAAAAGAATCACTTACGAAATGGATGCATACAAATAATTTCGAAGTAAAAGAAAGAGAAGATGGTTATATGTGGGGGGCTGTTTATCGATATATCCAGAAAGTGAAAGAGGAAAAGGAATGAAAATCCCTCATATTGCACTAGTTCATCCTGTTCGTCAAAATGAAGATGGCTGGGAGTTTCTTCTTCTAAAACGAACTGAAGAAACTGGAGGTTTTTGGCAAGGTGTAACAGGTAGCCTAGGAGAAGGAGAAACCCTAATTGAATGTGCTAAGAGAGAACTCCTAGAAGAAACTAGTTATATTCCTCAATTTATCTACCAAACTGAGGAATCTTACAAACTTCCCATAAAGGAGAAAAGTCTACATTTGTTTCCTGACGGTACAACAGAATGGACTGAATTTTTATTCATAGCTCGTATAGAACAACAAGAAGATCCAACCATTAGAATAGATGAACATGCAGCATGGAAATGGTGTAGCTTTGAAGAAGCCTATGAACTACTGCATTGGCCAAACAACAAAGATGCATTAAAAAAGGTATATGAATTTCTAACTGACGAATAAAGAAACAATCATGAGATTTGTACTTATCTATTCCTTCTGTATTCGTTTTATTGATCTTGCTACAATCAATCCTATTAGGATTATAAACAAACTTGCTACTGGAAAAGGAGTAGTTTCAGTATCAGTTGGTGTAGTAGGAGTTGTTGGAGTTGCAGGAGTGTAATCATCATTAGCTTCAATATCTATATCCAGAAGATATTCAATGACATTCCAAACAAAATATGTATTGTCTCTATCACTCAATCCAAAATCATAATCAGACCATATTGTAGCAGCGAATATAGCTATAGCTGATGTACTGGTGGTTTCAATTCCAGCTAAAGGAATAGAAGTTCCTCCTTGATTGTTGTTTGTGTCGTCATGTATAACTACTGGTGCAGGTTGATTTCTATCCGCTTGATAGAACATTTCTTCTCCATAAATTAACCAATGAATGTCTGCAGAACTAGTTGTGCTATAAAGAGAACAAGGTGAATAAAATTGTACCTTTCTTGTGAGAATCTCTGTTACTTCTGTTGCTACTGTATCTGTTCCATACTCATCTGTGCTACAATACCAATCTTGGTAATATTCTGGATCATTTGCATTAGTATAAACACTGTCATCGTTAATTCTGATATTGGTATCTAAAACCTCACAAATCTCTTCGATTGCATAATAAGATGTATCGTAAAAATCAGTTTTTCCACTCAATATTATCTTCCCTCCAGCTTGATACCAGTTATTAATTGCATTTACTTCCTCAAGCGTAAGATTTGTTCCTTCCATAGGTTGAGTGATAACTAATAAATCGACACCAACGAGAGAAAGAGATGTTATCTCAGCATCATTGTAAACAACTTCTAGAATATCTCTATCCAACATGCTAACAAAACCTGATAATGTACCATCTCTTGCATAATCATTATTGTGAAATCGATCTACTACTACTTTAGCCACATCTTCAACAATTAGTATCTCAGGAGGAATAAAACCAGCAAGAGCATATTCCCATACAGCTACAATTGCGCCTATTGCTCTTCCTAATTGATCTTCAGTTA
>JAGLTP010000596.1 GCA_023135215.1 Candidatus Heimdallarchaeota archaeon | reverse complement strand
ATTCTGATGATTTTTTTCTTCGTTTCCTCTAATTCTTCCAAATTTTGAACCTTAGATAGAATATCAAGGGCCTCTTCAAAAGGTCTTTTCGCTAATTCTGGAGTATTTTTTTTCTTTCCCATTAATCCTTTTACAATAGGATGACCTTTTGTTGTTATACCAAAATAATTCTTCTTTCTGTCAGAAAGACCACAATAACGAAAAACATAATCGGTAGATAACTCAATTTGAAAAGTATCCAAGCTCCATTTCTCTAATTCATCTATATTATCTTGTGTAGGTTGGAGAACGAATATACTATCAGTATCTCCATAAAGAACATTCAACCCAAGCTTTTCTTCACAATATTGCTTTGTCTTTGAAATTGCTTCTCTCGCAAGTGCTGCTGTTGATTCTGCTACTGGTGGACAATATAATGCAAAGTTGTCTGAACCAAAAACACCGTAACTAGCATTCAAAAGAACCTTCAGTGATGATTGAATGACATCGCTTAGGTTTCTTTCTGATTCGCTCAGTTTCTGGTCTTTTGCTCTATCTTTAAACCAATAAACTCTGATATCTCTAATGAATCCTATCAACATTGAGCTTATTCCTACATGTTGATCACATACCCAGTGATTTGTCTCTGGAATTTTATTTTTCTTACATTCTGTGTGAGAACAATTTATTGTCTCGTAAGAGAGATTTCGTGTTTTTATCAACGATGGGTACAAACTGGCAAAATCAAGTACATGGACATCCCACCAGATTCCTACTTGAGGATCAATAACTATTGCTCCTTGATACTTTTTACCTTTGATAATAGCTTCTGTGGATGTGTCTCCTTTCAAACGAAGAATATCTTCCCGTCTTGGAATAAGATAATTACGAAGACGATGTTCATTATACATCCAGTTTTGAATCCAAATGCTGACACTGGATCTTGTAAAATCATCAATTGGCATTTTTGTGATTCTAGATAGCATGAAAATTAATTCAATAGCTTGATTATTGTTGAAAGTAGTTAATTCAAGTGTTATTTCGGAATCTCTAGCATTATATTCTATTAACTCTTCTAAATCCAAATCCCATATATATTTCTCAAGCTTGAGTTTTTCCTTTCCCAATAACGTTTTTCCGAGTTCATCCAAGGTGACTCTATCATAAGCTCCTCCAAAAGCATAAATTCTCATTGCTGGTTGTCGGAAAAATCTATATAAATCAATATGAGCCCCATTAGCAAGATAAACATCCTGAGTTCTTGTTCGAACAAATGGAATCAATTTTCCATCTATTTCTAACTTTTTTGCTCTATTATCTAAATATAGGAAATCGAAATTATCTCCATTGAAAGTTATAACTATTGGATATTCACTAATTTTACGAAAAACATTTTCTAACAACTCTTTCTCATTATCAAATTCCATGAATTTTCTTTGTATTTTTGTTTTATCAAGCGGTTTTTTCTTCTTATTAAGAACGTATACAATAGTTTCTCCTTGGTTGTCAGATATGCCTACAGAGATGACTTCTTCCTCAGCTAAATGAGGGCTAGGAATCTTATCCTTTTCACTATGCAACTCAATATCAACTGAACACCTCTTAATATCAGGGATGGGTGCAAAAAACAAGGGCATATATTGCTCCACAAGTTTCAGAATTTCCGGTTTTTGGCCTTGAAAAAGTGATACTATACTTTTTTTTACTTCTTCAGGAATTAT
>JAGLTP010000595.1 GCA_023135215.1 Candidatus Heimdallarchaeota archaeon | reverse complement strand
AAACCAGTTCTATGGCCTATTCTTTGGCAATCTGTTGGTGGAGCTGGAAGTCTCGGTGGAGTTACCGACTACCCAGGTAAATACAATTATGATTGGGCTTATCTCGGTTGGTCAGGCTTTTGGAGTGACTTCCACCCAAGTTGGATGAATTGGATGTACAGTATTGACGGATGGTGGGGCTCAAATGATGTGAATATTCCTGGATGGAATAGTTCAGTTAGATGGGAAGTAGACGATATAATCAAACTGATAAACTTAGAGACAGACGAAGCTGTATATACACAGCTATTAAAAGATGCTCAACTTCTTGTCGCTCAAGATCTATGTTATCTCCCAATCGTAAATACTGGTGGTGTAACACTATACAGAAATGATTCAGTAGATGGTTACGTCATGGGTGAAACAGCAGGTCCTGACAACTTCGAATCTGATATATCTGTTTACTCTGTTGCGGCAAAAGGAGACGGTTTCCAAGTAATAACTGCAGTAGTTGCTCTTGGTATCGTTGGAATAGTCTTCTTCAGAAAACGTAAAAAATAATTAAAATGAATCTAGGTTAACCCTAGATTTCTTTCTATTTTTTTATAATTCAAAAAATGTTTTATGTTTAGATTCTTTTTATTTTACTAAACATATAGTATATCCCGAAATATTTAAAAATATATCAACCATGTCAGAATTAAGAAGACGGTGTTCAAATTATGGGATTAAAAGGATACATTGTAAAAAAGATCTTATTTGCTTTTGTTGCGTACTTTGTAGCGATTACTATAGTTTTTTTCCTCTATCATGTTATGCCAGGTAATCCTGCTGACATCTTTGCACAAGACCCAAGAGTACCTCCTGAGGTTAGGGATGGATTATTAGAGAGATGGGGACTGAATGAACCTTTATGGACACAATACGGTCTCTACTTGAAGAATATATTGCAAGGAGATTTTGGTTTTTCTTTTCTTCATAGAAAACCAGTAATTACATTGATAGCTGAGAGACTTCCTTGGTCTCTACTCCTACTAGGATCAGCATTTTTGATTAATGGGTTTGTTGGTATTTTCCTAGGCTCTTATGTTGCTTGGAAAAGAGGATCTAAACTAGACACAACCTTTGTCCTAACATACAATATTTACAATGCACTCCCATTATTTTTTGTAGGAATGATGTTCATAGCATTCTTTGGTTTTTTTGCGCGGACGCATGGTTCCCCCATATGGTTTCCTTTTGTTGGTGCGAAAACACCACTTATAGAGAGAGAAGGTACACTAATGCTTATTTTAGATGTTCTTTGGCACTTAGTTCTACCGCTTTCAACACTGGTAATCGCTGGAATCTTAGGATGGTCTTGGTTTATGCGTGGTAATCTCATAAACGTAAAGACTGAAGACTATATTCAAACTGCAAAAGCTAAAGGTCTCAGTGATACTCAAGTGCTCTATAGACACGGAATGAGAAACGCAATACTTCCAGTAATAACAGATATAGGAATGAGTATTGGTTGGCTTATCGGTGGCTCAGTACTTATAGAAACGGTATTTGCTTATCCTGGTACGGGAAAATTACTTTTTGATGCAATAATGTTTAAAGATTATCCCCTTTTACAAGGATCTTTCATCATTATAGCAGGTTTAACTTTACTTGGATTACTCATTGCTGAATTACTTTATGGGTTTGTAGACCCAAGGATAAGAACAGCTTAGGAGGAAAAGAAAATGGCAACACGAAATAGAATTAACATAGGCAATGTAAAACGTCGATTTAAGCGATTGGGTGCAAATTTGAGATTATTCAGCAGGAACTGGATGGGCATGACAGGTATAATACTTCTGACCATTATCATAGTTCTAGCTATAGGGGGTTCAAACTTAACCCCATATGATCCTTATGAGTATTCCACAGAAAATCCCACACAACCTCCAAATAGAGAACACTGGTTAGGTACAAATAGGTTTAGCCAAGATGTTTTCACTATTCTTTTGACCAGTCTCAGAATTTCATTATTGGTTGGTCTTGTAGCTGGTAGTTTGACTGTCATAATTGGTACCACTGTAGGAGTAGCAAGTGCATATATAGGTGGATGGACGGATATTGTAGTCTTACGTATAACTGATGTAATTTTAGTTATGCCTGCTTTACCACTCATGCTTGTATTAGCTTCACTCCCATTCCTTGGGGGAACAACTCATTGGTCAGTTATAGCTATAGTTTATGTAGTTGTATTCTGGCCAACTTCAGCAAGATTAATACGTGGTCAAGCATTATCTTTAAAACATAGAGCATTTGTTACAAGTGCAAAATCAGCTGGTGCTGGTCCAAGATATATTATCTTTAAACATATATTACCTAATGTTTTTCCTTTAATGCTAACAATGATCATAACATCCATGAGACAAGCAATTCTTTATGAATCCTTCTTAGCTTATCTAGGTCTTGGGGATCCCTTAAATTGGACTCTAGGACAAATGCTTCATATAGCACAAGTTCATGCAGCATTTGCTTCAGGTGCATGGTGGTTATTTTTCCCACCTGGTATAGCAATTGGATTAATAACACTAAGCTTTGCTTTTGTAGGAATAGCTTTTGATGAGATTGTTAACCCTAGACTTCGAGAGAGATGATAAAATGCCAATACTAGAAGTAAAAAATCTAAAAACATACTTTCATACAAGAGAAGGTTCCGTTAAAGCCGTAGACAATGTGAGCTTCAAACTTGAAAAGGGTGAAGTGCTTGGGCTTGCAGGAGAAAGTGGTTGTGGAAAAACCACCACATGTCTTTCTATTATGAGAATGATACCTTCTCCTGGAGAGATATTAGAAGGGGAACTCTTATATGATAAAGCATTCGAAGTTATGGATGATCCAGATAGTGTTCAATCAAGATTTAAGAATAGATTTTCTAGAAGAAACGATGCAAATAGAGAAAGAACACGAAATCTATTAGAGCTTCGGGAACATGAAATGAGAAGAATCAGAGGGAATCACATAGCTATGGTTTTCCAAGGAGCAATGAACGCCTTGAATCCTGTGCACAGAGTCGGTAATCAGATTCTAGAAGCGATAAAAATCCATGATCCGGAAATAGAAAAAGAAGAAGCTTGGGATAGAGTAATAGATATACTGGAAACAGTTGGGATTGA